>JBKJMZ010000192.1:0-6608 GCA_046596255.1 Ferruginibacter sp.
ACCTGAACTCATTACAACTGCAGCTGCAGCTGGTTCAATACCATACTCGGATTTTAAGAATTCTGCTAATTCCTGTACTTCTTTTACTGTTAAGCCTACTAAGTTTTCAGCTAATGCTTTTACGTCTGCCATAATGTTTGTTTTTTTTCCGGCTTCACACCCTTTTAAAGGATCCGTCGGAGAGCTTTTAAAAAATTGTTACTTTATAAATGAGCAAATGTGCAATTAAGCAAATGTGCAAAATTCGAATGTTTACAGTTTAGTTTTAAACTAAGCCTGTGGTGTTTCGTCTTCACTTTTTGGTTCTTCAGCGGCCGGAGCTTCCGGCGTTGCTTCTGCTGCAGGTGTTTCAGTTGCTGCTTCTGCTACCGGTGCTTCTGCTACCGGTGCTTCCGCAACAGGTGCTGATTCTTCTGCTGCTTTCGCTGCATCTTTATTCTGTAAAGCGCCCAATACACGTTGAATTGGTGATTGTAGTAAGCCGATCACTTCACCGATCAATTCATTCTTGGTCTTGATTTGTGTTAGTGCTTTTAGTTGATCGTTACCTACAAATACATCACCATTGATAAAAGCTGCTTTCAGCAAAGGCTTGTCATTATTGTTCTCCTTACGGAATGTGCTGATGATCATTGCAGGTTCTTTAGGATTCTCGCTGAACATTAAGGCAGTTACCTTATGTAAAGAATCATAAACACCGCTGTATTTTTCAGCGTCCAGGCTTTCCAGTGCTTTTTTAATAAGCGTATTCTTGGCTACTTTCATTTCCACCTGCTTGTTAAAACAATGGTTACGGAGTTTACCAACCTGGGCTACTGTTAAGCTTTCTGTATCCGTTATATAGAAGTTGTTGTACTGGGTAAATTTACCTTTCAGCACTTCGATCACTTCATTTTTTTCATTTTTTGTCATATCAAATAATTTTTTATCGCTTAGGTCACTCCTCCCATTCGGGGAGGTTGGGAGGGGCCTGGGCTTTAGTTTTGAACAGATTTTGTGTCAATTGCAATACCCGGGCTCATTGTGCTGGCCATACTAACACCTCTCAAATAAATTCCCTTAGATGAAGATGGCTTTAGCTTGATAACTGCATTAATAAGTTCCTGGCTGTTTTCTGCGATCTTATCAGGTGCAAAGCTTACCCTTCCGATAGAAGCGTGGATAATACCCACTTTATCTACCTTAAAAGCAATTTTACCGCCTTTCAGATCATTGATCGCGCCTGTAACATCATTTGTTACTGTACCGGTCTTAGGATTTGGCATCAGGTTACGTGGACCTAATACTTTACCCAATTTACCGATCTTGGGCATAACCGATGGAGTGGCTACAATAACATCAATATCTGTCCAACCGCCTTCGATCTTTGTTATGAATTCATCCAGGCCTACATAATCAGCACCGGCTGCTGTAGCTTCGGCTTCTTTATCAGGCGTGCATAAAACCAATACACGTTTTGTTTTACCAGTTCCATGAGGCAGGGATACCGTGCCACGAATGGCCTGGTCTGCTTTCTTAGGGTCTACACCTAATTTAATATGCAGATCAACAGAGCTATCGAATTTTGTTGTGTTTACTTCTTTAACCAGGGTTGAAGCTTCCTTTAAGGAATAAGCTTTATTAATATCAACCTTAGTATTTGCTACTTTTCTTTTTTTCGTAATCATTTTTTACAAATTTTAGCCCCGAAATAATCGGGACAAGGTTGATTATTAATTTTCCCATGGGGCTTTACCGTCTACTGTTAATCCCATGCTACGTGCTGTACCGGCGATCATTTTCATGGCGCTGTCAATTGTAAAAGCATTCAGATCGGCCATTTTATCTTTGGCTATCTCTTCTACCTGGTTCCAGGTTACTTTTCCAACTTTAACACGGTTAGGTTCTTTACTGCCGCTTGTAAGCTTGGCAGCATCCATTAGCTGAACTGCAGCGGGTGGGGTTTTAATGATAAATTCGAATGATTTATCAGCAAAGACGGTGATTAATACAGGTAGCACTTTACCCTGTTTGTCCTGGGTTCTGCCATTAAATTGTTTGCAGAACTCCATGATGTTGATACCTTTAGAACCTAAGGCTGGTCCTATTGGCGGTGCTGGATTTGCCTGTCCTCCTTTACATTGGAGCTTAACATAGGCGGTGATCTCTTTTGCCATTTTTTTACTTTTTTTGGTGATAGCGTGTCGCCATTTTGGCTTCACTCCCAAGTCAAAAATCTCATTTTTCCGCCTTCTGCCAAGGCTACTGCGGATAAAAAGAACTATTTGGGGCGGCAAAGGTAGTATAAATATTAATAAAAATGAAGCCTCCGCTGAAAAAAATATGATTTAACCCTGTACACCCGGGATTGCTTTATACATTGTTATTACCGTATTCCTATCCAGGTATTTGGCTTTTTCAGTAAACTGTTTATAGGGTATTATTAACTCTTCTCCATCTTCGGCCCTCCGGCTATATACACCCTGGGCTTTTTTATCCTTAACCAAGATTAATAAATACGTTCAAATACCAATTCTATATCTGGCAGCTCTATACATTTTTAAAAATTAATACAAAAATTCAAGTGATCATTTTACATAAATCCAGGGTTGCTAATATTTGGCATAATTAATGACTTATTAGTTTTAAACCATATAAAAAATGAAAAAGATCATATTATTAATGCTAACGGGAATTATACTCCTGTTCTCAGCCTGTGACACTATTAAGAATTTACCAACCAATACATCTGGTGGTATTTTTTCTTTGAACGGAAATTGGAGACTTAACTCCACCACCGATAATAATGCGCAGGTTGGAACGGTGATAACTGTTACCCCAGCCATTGCCAGTGCTTTTGTAAAGACATTAGCAAATAACAACTATTGTTACCGTGCCAATGATGAAGCCTGGAAATCTTTAAGTTCAAGACCCAATGGAGGTTTTACGATACAATCTCTTGCCACTGCCTGTAATGGTACCGCCATTTATAAAACGGGTGAGATTACTGTATTAAGCAATGACCTGGTAAGGGTAAGCACTAAAACAGCTACAGACGTTGCTTTAGTACAGGAATGGACAAGGGTAGCAAGATAATAAGCATACATAAAAAGAAAAAGCCATCAAAAATAATTTTTGATGGCTTTTTAATATGTTGCTTGTAATTTATATTACTAAGATGCCTTTTGCCTGCATAGTGATTTCTTTCTTAGGCCCTTTGATCGCATCTATTTCTTCTTTGCTCTTGCCTGCATCTTCTGCATAATGCTTCAGCATTTCAACAGAAGTTTCTTTTAAGCTGGCTGTACCATCAACCACAATTGTTTTTCCATTCATTGATAAAGGAACTAAGAATTTGTGATCTTTCATTTTGATCATCATCGTACCATTTGCTGTTTCCATTTTCAGCCAGCATCCTTCTGCTTTACAAACTTCTTTTACTATACCCTTTACTTTTACGTCTACAGATTTTTTATTTTCAAGCTTTGCTGCCAGGGCATTGGTAGAGATCGCACCTTTTCCAGTTATCTTCTTACCAAATGTCATACCTGAATTAGCCTCTCCTTTTGGTGGCTGCGCCATTAAAGAAAAACCAAACATCAATGCAGGAAGGAGGAATAATAATTTTTTCATTTTCATAAATTTTATAAGTAAAAAAAACACAACGTGGCTTATAAATTAAACGATCTTTTCAACCTGCATGTAGCTAAGCTCAACCGGGGTAGCACGGCCAAATATCTTAACCTGTACTTTCAATTTTTTCTTCTCGTCGTTAACCTCTTCAATAACGCCATTAAAGTCGTTGAACGGGCCATCAATGATCTTAATGGTCTCGCCAATGATGAAAGGCTCGCTCATGGTCATTCCGCCGGAATCACTCATCTCATCAACTTTACCCAGCATTTTGTTAACCTCGGCTTTACGTAAAGAAATGATATTTCCTTTTGACCCCTTTCCATCAGTTAAAAAGTGCATGACGTTGCTGATATTGCTCATTGACTGGATCATATCATCATTCAATTTACCATCTGCAACTTCGATCATGATATAGCCAGGATAAAAGTTACGCTCACGATACTTTTTTACCATTCAAAACCTTATATACTTTCTCAACCGGTAAAAAAACCTGTTTTACAATATTATTCCAGCCATTACGAACGATATCCTTATCCAGGTATTCCTTGATCTTACGCTCTTTACCGCTTACTACACGGAGCACATACCATTTGCTTTCCTTCTCGGCTTTCTCCGTCTTTTCAACTATCGGTGTTGTTGCTTCCATATGCTGTTAATTAAATAACGAGTAAATAAATTTCATTGCATTCTTGGCTACAAAATCCATAACCCAAACTATGGCGGTAATAAATAAAGTAGCGCCTATAACGATCATAGTAGATTGCTGTAGTTGATCCCAGTTAGGCCAGGTTACTTTATGTACCAGTTCTTTGTAAGAATCTCTAAGGTATCCAGTGAATTTGTTCATAATAAAAAAATATGCAGAAGTGCCAATTTGCAAATATGCAAAATTTACCCTGCCCGTGATTAAATATGTTTTTTCTATTCAAAATTTGCATATCTGCATATTTGCAAATTTGCACATTGAAGTTTAGCACGGGCACTAGGATTCGAACCCAGATCAAAGGTTTTGGAGACCCGTATGCTACCGTTGCACCATGCCCGTAAAGAAGCCCCTCCTAACCTCCCCTGAAGGGAGGTACAGTGACCGAAAAATTTAAAGAACTTTTTAAAAAGTAAAGTACCAATGGTTATTACACCAAAGGTACTTTACCTATTTCAGATTCCCTAAGTCCCTCCTCGGGAGGGATTTAGGGAGGCTGTTTTTTTATTTTACAATTTCAGTTACCTGGCCGGCACCAACTGTACGGCCACCTTCACGAATCGCAAATTTCAAACCTTTTTCCATTGCGATCGGCTGGATCAATACAACGTTCAAAGAAGTATTATCACCAGGCATAACCATTTCTGTACCCGCATTTAAAGTAACTTCTCCGGTTACGTCTGTAGTACGGAAATAGAACTGAGGACGGTATTTATTGAAGAATGGAGTATGGCGTCCACCTTCTTCTTTGCTTAATACGTAAACCTCACCTTTAAATTCAGTATGCGGAGTGATTGAACCTGGCTTGCAAAGAACCATACCACGACGGATCTGGGTTTTCTCAATTCCACGTAATAAAAGACCTGCGTTGTCACCAGCTTCACCTTCGTCCAATAATTTTTTGAACATCTCAACACCTGTACATACTGAAGACAATGGTTTTTCCATTAAACCTACGATCTCAATTGGTTCACCAACTTTGATACGGCCTCTTTCAATACGACCTGTAGCAACAGTACCACGACCAGTGATAGAGAATACATCCTCAACACTCATCAGGAATGGTAAATCAACTAAACGTGGAGGTAAAGGAATATAGCTATCAACAGCATCCATCAATTCGTTTACTTTAGCAATCCATTTTTCATCACCAGCTAATGCGCCGGTAGCAGAACCCTGGATGATCGGCGTATTATCACCATCAAACCCGTAAGAGGTTAACAACTCACGAATTTCCATTTCAACTAATTCTAATAATTCTGGATCATCTACAAGATCAACTTTGTTCATAAAAACAACGATCTGAGGTACACCTACCTGGCGTGCCAACAGAATGTGTTCTTTAGTTTGAGGCATAGGGCCATCAGTAGCAGCTACTACCAGGATAGCGCCATCCATCTGGGCAGCACCTGTGATCATGTTCTTAACATAATCAGCGTGACCCGGACAGTCAACGTGAGCATAGTGACGTGCGTCAGTAGCATACTCAACGTGAGCCGTATTAATAGTAATACCTCTTTCTTTTTCTTCCGGAGCACCATCAATATCATCGTAATTTTTTACATCTGCCAAACCTCTTTTATTCAAAACATAGGTTATAGCGGCTGTAAGTGTTGTTTTACCATGATCTACGTGACCGATTGTTCCAACGTTTAAATGGGGTTTATCCCTTTTGAATGATTCTTTTGCCATTGTTTGTATTTTAGTATTTGTTTTGAAAAATGGTTGTCATTTTAAAGTCTGTAAACCATGGACTTGAAATTATTTTATATTCTTTAGAGCCACCAATGAGAATCGAACTCATGACCCCTTCCCTACCAAGGAAGTGCTCTACCCCTGAGCTACGGCGGCTTGTTTGAGCCATTGGTGAGCATCGAACTCAAAAAACCTCCCGATTTCCAATCGGGATGCTCTACCCCTGAGCTACGGTGGCTTATTTGAGCCATAGGTGAGCATCGAACTCAAAGACCCTCCCGATTTCCAATCGGGATGCTCTACCCCTGAGCTACGGTGGCTTGTTTGAGCCATTGGTGAGCATCGAACTCAAAAACCCTCCCAATTTCCAATCGGGATGCTCTACCCCTGAGCTACGGCGGCTTGCAGCAGTCAGGAGTCACCAGTCGGGAGTCGGTTTTTAGCGAAACGCATTGACTCCAGACTCCAAACTTAAAAAGAGCGGAAGACCAGGCTCGAACTGGCCACCTATAGCTTGGAAGGCTATCGCTCTACCAAATGAGCTACTTCCGCATGTTAAATAGGCAAATTTGCAAATAAGCAAATGTGCAAATAA
>JBKJMZ010000021.1:0-3660 GCA_046596255.1 Ferruginibacter sp.
GAATAAGCATCGGGTGAATTGGTAGCTGTTACATAAACAATCGCAGCATCAGTACCCCGTGCAGACAGATCATTTAACTGTAGGTTTACCTGTTTACTTAATTCTAAATCATCATCAGCAATAGCTTCATCGCTGTTCTGAAAATTGCTCGCTGCAAACAGGGGTTTCTCCTGTGGTAAAATAATTTTTGCCATCACTTCATCATCCACCAGGCCGATATTGAAATTAGTATTGGTAACGATCTGTGGATCCTGCCGGCTGCCGCTTTCTTTAGCAATAGCAGTCACCATTTTTTCGGCAGCACTGAACCACCGGCTCACATCCAGGTATTTTCCGGCATCTAAAATATCGGGCTGCTGCTTTATGGCTTTTAATAAGGAATAGGTAAGCAAGCCCTGGGAGTATCTTCCCATTTCATAAGCATTCTGGTTGCTGGCAGATGCAGATAAAATAAACAAGCCCGATTTTTCATTGAGCTTATCAATGGCTTTTATCTGCTGTGCATTGTCATCGCTTCTTGCCGCTAAATAATCCTGGTCACCCGATCCTATTTTAACAAGGTCTTTTATGGCCTGGCCACTATTGCAGGCATCAAATATAAAAATGCGCTTTTGGGCTTTTATGCTTTGCGGTTTCATCCAGTCGGTAAGCTCGGCGGTGCTGATACCCACATCGCCAACAGCACTAACTGCAGAAGTTTTGGAGGCATCGGCGGTTAAAAAATAGAATTGCTTTTTGTCTTTATCCTTACCGGATCCATCCGCCATAACACCATGCCCTGCAAAAAAAATAAGCAGGATATCGTTAGCAGTTGCTTTTTTCCCGATCTCTTCCAGCACTTTTTTGATACTGTTCTTTTCGGGTAATTGGTAGCGCTCTTTAGCAGTAGTAAGGTTATACATAAACACATGTTCCTTACTGTCTGTATTCAATAATTTTTTTGCAGCATTGGAAATGGCGGCAGAAATGTCTGTAGCATCTTTAGCCGCATATTTCAGATCCAGTTCATCGCCTTTATAATCACTCACACCAACCATAACGGCATATAGGTTTGGCGCTGCTGTTGTCTCTTTGGTCTTATCTACATTGATCTTAAGTCCACGGGAGGAAATTGAATTATCCCCTGTATAAGCTTTAAGCAAAACAGGATTGTCTTTACCTGTAATAAAGAAATTTTCAAGGTCTGCTCTTTTAACCAGCAGTTCATAACTACTGCCAACTTTAGTTAACTCACCCGGTTTATAACGCCTGGCTTCAATACCATTTACCATCAATACCAATTCGCCCAACCCGCCGCGGCGTGAGGTAATTTTAAACCTAAATGCTGCATTACTGCTACCCAAATTTTCCACGGCGGGGGTAAGTCCGCAAAGATTAAGCTCCGAAAGTGTTTTACCATTAATCACATCATTATTAGAAATGCGATCCGCAAGGCCGGGAACCCATAACTGGTCCTTTACAGCTTCCAGTTCTATCACTTCGGTGCCGCAGGTAAAATACAATTGTTTGCGTGCTGTTTCTGTGCCATCATACCTGCCCATTGCATCCATGACCAGGTAATCTTTTTCGCCGGTAACAAAATGTTTATACAGCATGCTGCCTGTATTTTTATTGTACACATCCAGTGCTCCCCGGTTGGAAACAATAAAAAGATCTGAGCCCCTGACAAAATTCAAAATATCACCCGCATACTTTCCAATGAACTTTCCATTGGACATGTTCCACAAGCAATAAAAATCATAATGTTTGGAAGCAACTATTTTTTCATCGTCCGAAAAGATAAGATCCGAGGCATTTGTATTGTGGTAATTTTCCTTAAAATAGATCGTGTCGAGTTGAATAATGCGGTTTGTTATACCTGTACCGTGATCAATAATATGAATGCGGCTGCGCTGGTCCAATGCTGCCAGCACCGTGTTTTGCTGCAGCCATTTTGCTCTTATAAACCTCGAATCGGGGAGACCGATTTGTGTAACCTGTCTGCCTGTAATAATATCATACATGGTTATTGTACTGTCAATGCATACAACCTGCCTTTCATCAGGTGTAAAGAACAGCCGGCCGGGATAGGCAGTTTGCAGGCTGATCTTATTGCCGACCTTACCCAGCCTGGTATCCCAAATCAATGCTTCCTTTTCTGAAGCCTGGACCAGGTATTTTCCTGTTAGGCTGAATTCGGGTATATTAAATGATGATGCCCCATCTGAATAAATGATACGTTTGCCTGATGACATATCGAAAACAGAAAATGTTTTTCCGCCTGCGCTTAATAAAAAATTCCCGTCGGGGCTCCATTCAACACTGGCATCAATCCAGCCTGCATCACCTTGTATCTCCGTGATGAGTTTGCTGTTGTGCAACTGCCACATCTTTATCCTGTTATCGGTACCGGCACTTATGATCACAGAATCATTGTTACTAAACACTGCGCTTGTGGCCCATTGATCATGAGCATTGATGTTTTTCACAAGTGTTCCTTTTTTAAGATCTATCAGTTTCAAAGCTCCATCCCGGTAAGTAAGCAAAGCGAGATCTGCGGAATTGGAGATCGTTACCGACATGATCGTTTCATTATGCAGGCCGAAAATAAGATCCATTTTACCATTGGTAATATCCCAGCGGGAAACATCATTATCATAAGAACCTATTAACAGCTTGCCTGAATGCTTCAAAACAAAAATATAATAGAGATCATCCTTATGGCCCTTAAGCTCTATGATCATTTCGCCGGAAGGATATTTCCATATCCTCGCTGTATGATCAAAAGAAATACTGATGAAAGACTTTCCATCAGGTGCAAATCTTAACTTGGTTACCCATCCATTATGGCCTGGCAAAGTTTTGATGGTTTCGCCGCTTTGTACATCCCAAAACCGGATGGTATTATCATTTGCGCCTGTTACAATTTGTTTTTGGTCGGGGCTGAACTGTACATCAAAAACTGATTCGGTATGTCCTGTGAAAGTTTGTATGTTTTTTCCTGTTGAAGTATTCCAGGTCTTTGCAGTTTTATCCCAGGAAGATGAAACGATCAGCTGATCATTTTTTGAAAAGTTGATCGCATGTACTTTATCGTTATGCCCTTTTAAAATCTGCAAGGGTTTCTCATTATTAAGATCCCATACAAAAATATTTTCCCAAACTGCGGCTGCAAACCACTTTCCATTATTGCTGAAAATGATATCGTTTACCATGCCGCTACGGGTGCTCGCTATGAACAGGGGCTGAAAGGTTTCCATATCCCAAAGCACTAGATTTCCATCCTGGTCTCCGGAAACTAATTTAGTACCATCCCTGCTAAGCTTCATACAGCTTAAAGCGCCTGGATGCTTATTAAGTGTTTTAAACAACTGGCCTGTTTCTACATCCCATACTTTTAATGAATGGTCGAGACTGCCCGAGATCACGTATCGATTATTGCTGCTGATAACCACAGATGCTGCACTGGCATGCGCAAATGTCTGGTATAGTTTTCCTGTTGATACTTCCCAGAACTTAATGACCCCGTCAAGGTCAACAGAAGCCATGTATTTTTCATCCAGGCTAACTGTTATATCTTCCAGTTTATTGGTATGAGCCACCGGTAAAATAAGTTTTGCCTGCTGGCTCCAGGCCAATACGGGGCTTACCAGGAATAATAAAAAAAATAATTTGCGCATT
>JBKJMZ010000135.1:0-4729 GCA_046596255.1 Ferruginibacter sp.
AAGAAATAATCCAGCTGGAAGGGAGAACAATATAAGTCCCAGTATCCCATCAGAAATATCTAAATATTGCTGTATTGTAGGGATTCTTGATGCCCAACTGGCAAAGGTCAAACCATAAGCAAAAAAAACAGCGCTTACTGCGATACGACTACTTTTGGGCTTGGCCCCGGAAATACTTAAAGACATAAACGAAAAAAATATGGATAAAGAGTGAAAAAAATAACCGCAAATATAGTTTTTAAAGCTGACGGTTATGATCTAACAAACCAGTTTGAAATACTTAGCTGGTATCGATATTCTTTTTTTTAAAAATTAGCTTTAATCATGTTTTTGTTATAGATTTATTAATACGTTGAAAATTAACTAGATAGGATAATTGAATCAACTTAGCGGAATCGGAAAAGCTAACGAGTAGGAGATACACTTGACTTAATCCATGTTAAAATGAAAAAAAGAATAACACTAAGCCTTTTCATGTTATTAATGACTGTTTTCGTATTTGGAGAAGAAAAAAATAAAGCTATTGAAAAAATAGACCTCCCAAAAATTGAAGCGAAAGTAAATTCAATGAAAACTGAAAAGACTGAGATCTCATTAGACGTAAAAGAGATTTCAACACTCGCTACTCGAAATGAAATAAAAACAATAGACAATTGTTACGGGGGGATGACGAGTTGTGGTATCGGCTATATGTTTTGCCAGGAAGAAACACTGTCAGGAGGAGATCAATTAATTATTTGGGATGCTTTTGAGAGTGCATATTGTGGTTAAATAAAACAGTTTAAATGGGTAATCTACAATACGAAATAGATTGCCCATTTTTATTTCTTTCTCCTATGAAAAAAAATATCTTCTCCATCGTATTATTATTTTCCTGTTTATTGTCCTTTGCACAGACATCTGAAAGTGTCATAGCAAAGGCAAACTACAAACTCACGCACCATTATGATACCACAGATTTCAATCGTATCCATACCGAAAACTTTATTGTGTATTTGGGAAATAGTTCTGCACATTATAAAAGCTATGACAGGCAATTACAGGACTCTGCCATGCTATTGAGCTTTCAAAAAGAAGGAGCAATGGCCCCTCCAGCTGGAAGAAGATATGATGACGAAGAAATTTATAGCTATTATAATGAAAAAAAGATGTTTACATCGACCAAGCCAACGCTGGGAAAGTTTATAGTAGAAAGGTCATTTTCTCCAATTGACTGGGAAATTCTTCCTGAAAAAAAACAGCTATTTGGTTATAGTTGTCAAAAAGCTACCGGATCATTTCATGGAAGAAATTATGTGGCATGGTTCACTACAGAATTGCCTTTTAACGCAGGTCCTTGGAAATTAAATGGTTTACCAGGGCTAATTATCCATGCCACTGACGAAACTGAACGGATCCAATTTGAATTGAGCGGCTTTCAAACAGTCGAGAATTCAGTCGCAAAAACAATTTGGGACAAAAATGAACGATTGTCAATTACCTGGGAAGAGTATAAAAAACTAGCTAAGTTTTTTCAAGATGATCCTATAGGATTCATTGAACAAAGATTTGGAGGTAAGACAATGGTTTCTCCGGGCGCCGTTCCGAAACATATTAATCCCCTTTTACCAAGATCATACATCAACTTCCCGTTAGAAGCCATTATCTATTATTTCGAATATTAATCACCACATTAAACTCAGACCTTCCAGTTAAATTTAATGAGATGTTTGCTTAATCTATTTCTTAAATTTCAAAAAAAAGAAAGAAATTTCTTGTATAGCTTATTCTGGCTATCTGTCATCTACAATATTCCTTTTACTTCAAATGCGCAGCAAAAAATAATTATAACAGGCACGGTCCAAACGCCCGACAAGGTCATTTTGCCGCATGTTACTGTACTGCTTATTCATAAAATGGATTCTCTCGTCAGCAGCTACACAAAAACAAATGAAAAAGGGCAATTTTTAATTCAACTTCCAAATAACCTTAAGACAATTGGCGAATACGTACTTAAAGTAAACTCGTTGGGATACAAATCACAGGAAATCAGCTTAATCTCTGATAAGAAAGAATATAACTTTGTTCTTCAGGAAAGTGCGCAAGTTTTGAAAGAAGTACTCGTTACCGCTAAGTTTCCGGTAGTAAAAATGAACGGGGATACCACCACTTACCGGGCAGATGATTTTGCTACCGCCCAAGACCGGACAATTGGGGATGTTTTAAAGAAAATACCAGGTATAACTGTTGAGGATAACGGAAGAATAAAATTTAACGGACAGAGTGTGACAAGGCTTTATTTAGATGGCGATGACCTTCTGGAAAGTAAATACAACATTGCAACCAGAAGTATCCCGAACGACATTGTAAACCAAATTCAGGTTTTGGAAAATCACCAAAACATTAAAGCTTTACAGGGAAAGGTTTTTAGCGATGCTGTGGATATTAACTTAACATTTAAAGATAAAGCAAGACTAAAGGTTTTAGGACAAGTTGATGCCGGCGGGGGTTTACCAGGTTTGTATGAGGGTGAATTGAATGCGATCTCCATAAAGAATATCTATAAAGCCATCCACACAGGTAAGCTAAATAATACTGCAAAAATATTATCAGATGATGTGCTTTCATTAAATGCTTTACAGGAAAGCGTAAAACGTGGCAATAATCCACAAGCATCACAGCTCTCAGCAGGAACCGGTCAGTACCCGCCTTTGGACAGGAACCGGTATTTTTTTAATCATTCCGGACTGGCCAATAGTGCCAATCTTTGGAAATTAAAATCTGATGCACAGTTAAAATCAAAAGTATACTACCAGTATGATGATGAGAACCAACAGTATCAAAACCAAACCAGTATACTTCTACCTGACGAGGTGATCAGGTTTTCCGAACAACAGGATAACAGCATTCTTCATCAAAATTTTTATGCAGATCTTATCCTTCACAAGAATAAAAGCCAATTCTATCTCAATAATAAATCCACCTACGAATATATAGATCGTCGGGATGAGGCTTATCTGAGGGCAAATGATGAGAGAAAAATCCAGCAATACCGTGGTCGGGAATATGCCTTTTCTAATGAAACAGATCTGATCAGAGCACCTAAAGGGAAAACTCTTACACAATATTATTCCTACATAAATTTCACGACCTATCCGGAAGTGCTGGTTATAGACAGCCTCAGGCTATCTCGAATATTTCAAACAACTAACACGCTAAATGACATTAGTCAGCTAACCAGGATACCCACTTTTTTTACCAATAATCACGTTACCATACAAAGAAACAGCCGCCATTTTAGTCAGTCCTACAAATTGGGGATCTCAGCCAATATTCAGGAATTCAAATCCACTTTGCAGGCAGAATCCCTCGTCGATAACCTAATTTTTCCCGATTCGTCAACCAACCAACTTAGATGGAACGAGTATAAGCTTTACATTGAACCCAATTATAATTATACGGCCGGGAATTTCAGAATTACATTTAAGTTACCCTTAAATTACCAATGGATTCACGCGCAGGATCAATTTTATGCCTATAGTAAAGACGACCAGAGATTATTGCCCAATGCAAATCTTACTATCAGGTATAATCGGCAAAAAGGTTTTTCAGGAAATATATTTATTCAAAGAACAGCCTCTGCAGGAAACTTTCTTCAGGCTTACCAGGGGTTGGTACTTACCAATTACCGGTCAATCAGTCAAAATAATGACCCTTTCACTACGTCTAGACAATATAATATGGGTACTTCGTTAAATTATAAAAATCCCATAAAACTCTTGTTTATCAATGTATTTGGATTTTATCAGCAAAGCTCCTCAAACACAATCGCATACGCCCGTATTGATCCTGAACTCTCTTATACTGAAAGACGTTTGCTGAATAATACAACAGGTTCCTATAACCTGCAAACAGGGATCAGTAAATATCTCTTTAGCCTGCACTCTACAATTGGCTTATCCTATTCTTTACAATATGGTAAAAGCAATCAATTAATAAACGAGCAACTATACCCATTTATTAACAAAGCTCAACTACTGAGCGGGAAATGGAATGGTTCCGTAAGTAAAAAAATCAGGTACCTTTATCAGTTTGCCTATCAAACTTATGATAGCTATTCACAAGAAGCCGGTACAATTATTAAACCTTATGCCATTAAAAATACTAGGAATGAAGTAAATTTTGAATTTGATCTTTCATCAAACTTGTTCCTGAAGTCCAATGCAAGTTTAGTTAACAATAAAAACAACAGCGGTTTAAACAGCAATTATTTCTTTACTGACCTTTCAGCTATTTATAAATTAAAGAAGCTGAAGGCCGACATTTCATTTGAAGGGAGAAATTTAGGCAACGTGAAAAATTATGAAGTGGCTTTATCTTCGCTAAACAGGCAATCTTTTTACGAATATCCTTTAAGGTCAAGAATGGTAATTATGAAAGCACTATTCAGCTTTTAAAGAAGCTCTGTTTAAAGCGAAACCCCCGAATCGCATTGTGCAAACCGGGGGTTTTCTAGAAATTTAATCGTTAAACTTTGATTTCTACTTCAACACCACTCGGCAGTTCAAGTTTCATCAAAGCGTCAACGGTTTTAGAATTGGAACTGTAGATATCCAATAAACGTTTGTACGCACAAAGCTGGAATTGCTCCCGTCCTTTTTTGTTTACGTGCGGTGAACGTAAAACTGTAAAGATTCTTTTTTCAGTTGGCAATGGAATTGGTCCACTTACTACCGCACCCGTAGGCTTA
>JBKJMZ010000109.1:0-8043 GCA_046596255.1 Ferruginibacter sp.
ATTGAGGTCAAGGTTATTTATATTTTTACCGGGTGTATTGATAAGTTTTTCAAATTCTTCCGGAGAGGAAGCGTTTTTGAACATATCCAATGCGCCCTGCAGGCTGAAATGGTCTCCGGACATCCCGGTTGAATCCTGTTCTGTAATTGCGTACACTGATGTGGCTGCCAGGCACAGTATAATGAGAAGCAGCTGTTTGATCTTTTGCATAATGTTAATTTTTGTGTGGGTATGACCCAACAAACTGAACAAGGTTTAAAGTGTTTCGCTGTATCCTCTGCCCCCCTGCGTCCCCTGCGTGAAATCATTCTTTGCGGTCCTTGGGTTTCTTTGCGAGCTTAGCGTGAAACTATATTGTATTTAAAAAGAAAACTTTATATTTGCAACAGCGTAGCAAAAATGGTATTTCAGAAAACATACATAAAAAGAACAGTAGCAGGCTTCCTCCTGCTCATATTTGCATTAAGCATTACCCCTACCATTGTTTTTCATAACTGGTTTTCAGACCATACAGATACGCAGAGAAAAAAGATCAACGACTGTAAAACCGAACAGGTTGGCAAACAAACATTCAACTGCCATTGTGATAATATTGTAGCCGAATCTCCTTTTACCGGAACTGCAATAACGGCTATCAGTCCTGCTCCCCGGGTATTCAACCTCTTCAAGACCGCAAAGCTGGTCTTATATTTTTCTTCTCCTGTTGTACAGCATGACCTGCGTGGGCCACCTGCTGTTTAGTTTCTTTTTACCGCCAATATCTTTCAGCTATGGCTGAACAGTTGGGGCAGCAACTAAACACTTATAAAAACAAGGATCCATGCGTTTCATTACCATCATCATCATTGCCTGTATCACATTAAACAATACAGTCATTGCTCAAAACAATGCAGATAACCAGGCATCAGAGATAAACAATAGTTTTTCAGGAACCATAACTGATTCAAAGACCGGTGTACCCATTGAAGCTGTAACGGTTTATATTTCTGATATCAGGTCGGGCACTGCAACCAATGCAGCAGGCTATTTCAGCATCAACAATATTCCCCGGGGAAAGCATCTTATAGAAATAAGCCATGTGGGATATAACAGCATCGTAGAAACCATTGACATATCAGCTGATGTGAAAAAGGATTTTGTGCTGGGAGAATCCATCATTGAAAACAATGCAGTTGTTGTTACCGGCGTAACCGGCGCCACACAATTAAAAAAAGTGCCGTTTGCGGTAAGTGTTATGCGCAAAGAAGAATTTTTCAGGAACACTTCTTCCAATATCATAGAGTCGTTAACAAAAATAGGCGGCGTATCTACACTGGCAACAGGCCCTGCTATTTCCAAACCCGTGATACGTGGGCTTGGCTACAACCGTGTACTTACCATTAATGATGGTGTAAGACAGGAAGGACAGCAGTGGGGAGATGAGCATGGCATTGAAGTTGACGAAGCCAGTATAAATAAAATTGAATTGCTGAAGGGGCCTGCATCCATCATTTATGGCAGCGATGCTATGGCGGGGGTAATAAATATAATCACCAATGTACCCGTGCCGGTAAATACATTAAAGGCAAACCTCTCCAGTAATTATCAAACCAATAATAACCTGAGTACCCTAAACCTTAATATTGGCGGCAATAAAAAAGGGTTTAACTGGAGCATATACACTTCCAACAAGGCTGCCGGTGATTATAAGAACAAGTACGATGGCAGGGTATTTAATTCAAAGTTTACCGAAAATAATATCGGTGGCTATGCAGGCTATAATGGCAGATGGGGTTTTACGCATTTACTCATCAGCAACTTTAATTTAAAGGCCGGCTTGATTGAAGGAGAAAGAGATGCAGGAGGTTATTTCATAAAACATCTTGCAGGAGGCATTACAGAAAGAGCTACCCGTGCTGATTTTAAAGCCTCTACGCCGCTGATACCTTACCAGCATATCAGGCATTTTAAAATTGCTACGGATAACAATATCAAGCTGGGCAAAAACCAGTTGACCTTAAACATCGGTTACCAGCAAAACAAAAGAGAAGAATTCGGCAACCCGGATGATATTGCGGAACGTTCCCTGTTCTTCAACCTGAGAACAATTACCTATACTGCCCAATACAGGTTAGGCGAATTAAAAGGATGGAAAACATCTTTCGGTATTAATGGCATGCAGCAGCATAATAAAAACAAAGGCGTAGAGCAACTGGTACCCGACTACAGTCTTTTTGATCTTGGTGTTTATGCATTCACGCAAAAAACAATTCAAAAGATAACGCTCAGTGGAGGACTAAGGTTTGATAACAGGAATGTGAATGCGGATGACCTGCTGGATGGCGGCGCTATAAAAGGTAATGCATTTAAAAAAACTTTTTCCAATGTATCGGGTAGTATTGGTATGGCAGCGCAGGTCAGCAATGCATTTAACCTTAAGTTCAATATTGCACGTGGCTTTAGGGCACCAGCTATTCCGGAGCTTGCATCTAACGGGGCGCATGAAGGTACCACACGATATGAATATGGTAATACCAATTTAAAAAGTGAAACAAGTATACAGCTCGACGGGGGATTTGAATATAGTGCCGAACATATCTCCATAGCGGTCTCCGCTTTTTATAACAGCTTCAACAATTTTATTTTTTACCGTAAACTGGAAGCTGCTGCAGGCGGTGATAGCCTTGTTGATGTGAACGGTGACCTGCTCACCGCTTTTAAATTCGACCAGCGGAAAGCGGTATTAACAGGACTTGAAGCCACGGTTGATATTCATCCGCATCCGTTAGACTGGTTGCATATCTTAAATACTTTTTCCTTAGTGAGCGGACAATTCCGCAAGCCTGTTGAAGGAGATAAAGATCTTCCTTTTATACCCGCCAGTAAATTAGTTACCGAGTTCAAAGGCAGTTTTAATAAGATCAATAAAAGCATTCGTAATTTTTATGTAAAGTTTGAAGTGGATAATACTTTCAGCAAGCAAGATGTATTTACGGCTTACTATACCGAAACAAAAACATCAGGCTATACCTTATTGAATGCCGGCCTGGGTGCTGACGTTGTAAATAAGAAGAACCAGACACTCTTCAGCCTTGGCTTTAGTGCCATGAACATCGGAGACGTAGCTTACCAGAATCACCTCAGCCGTTTAAAATATGCGGAACAAAATTTGGCAACGGGAAGAATGGGTGTTTTTAATATGGGGAGGAATTTTAGTGTTAAGCTGAATGTACCGTTGAATATGAGTTTGGTGAAATAGACTTTGTTTTGCCGGTGCACAGCACTCTGCGAGTAAGTCGGAAAGACGTTCAGCTTTGCTGAACGACGCCTTACCGACTTACTCGCAGAGTGCTGTGCACCGGCTATTTTTTTCTTTTCTTCTCCTCCACCACAACCCAAAGCCCGTAATACTCAGTAAAGCCCCCGTCAGCCCAAAAACAAAATAAATAATTTTAATACCGGCTCCACCAAAATTACCCATATGCAATTGTGAGTTTATGATATCGTACCTGTCGGATGGGCTGTTCTCTTCAAATAGCCTGGTGCTGCTGATGCTGCCTGTGCTATCGAGCGTGATTTCGTCGGCAAAATTTTGGGAATGGAGATACCCTTTGGAAGCACGGCTTCCATAAACATAAGTGCTGCCGGAACTGCTTTGCGGGAAATATATTACGTGTGCAGTAAAGTCAGGGTATTGTTTTCTTATTCCATTATAGGCAGAATCAAAACGATACAACATGGATGGTGAAGCTTTCAGCACAGGAGTATAATTGTATGAAGCATAAAATTCCTTTTTAAAAACATAGCGCTGCATCCAAAATCCGGTGACAGCAATCATCAGGTTAAAAATTAAAGCATAAACACCTATAAGCTGGTGAAGATTACTTCTTTTATAAACTTCTTTCTTAAATAATAAAACAGCCAATATATTTTCCCTAAACAAGATGAAACCGGTAATGATGCTCAACAAAAATATCAATGCAAAAAAACCAAGCAACCACTCGCCCGTTTTACCCAAATGAAATGAGTTATGGAATTTAGATAGCCAGCTCATGAAACTATTCTTCATGTCATCACTACCGCCCCTACTATTTAAAATCAACCCTGTTTGCGGATGCAGGAAAACCTGCATAACCTTAGTTCCCTGCTCATACGATGTGTCATAAATAAAAAATGAAAAAGGGCTGTTTGTGTTTTCCGGAATTTCGCAATTACTTATTTGAGCATGTGGAAATTTATTTTGTATGACATGGTACCCGCTGTCAACGGTAATGTTCTTAAAAGGCCAGGGCTTTATTTCAGGCTGTTGCATTGTATCCAGCTCATCATGCAAAACAAGTGCAGCGCCTGATATTGACATCAGCAAAATAAAAAGCCCCGATACAAGGCCGGCAATGGAGTGAATGTAAAAAATGATTTTCTTCTTCATGAGGCAGTAAGTGTCGCCCAATTTCTGTCATTTCGACCAACGGGAGAAATCTATCTTTTTATAAAGAAACAGATTTCTCACTTCGTTCGAAATGACAGGAATTACTTACTTTGTATCATGATAGATATCAACATCAACACCCCTGCCTTACTCTTTCCCGCCATCACGTTGCTGATGCTGGCTTACACAAACAGGTTTCTTTCGCTGGCCACGCTGGTACGCAAGCTGCATGAAGATTACAACCGTGGCGAAAAAGAAAAGAATATCTTAAGCCAGATAAAAAATATACGTAGCCGCATAAACCTCATCCGTTATATGCAGGCGTTGAGCGTACTTAGTTTTTTGTGTTGTGTACTATGTATGTATGCCATCTACCGTGGCTGGCCGCTTATTGCAAATGCAATATTTGCCGCCAGCCTGCTCTTCCTCATCTTATCCATCCTTTTATCATTGCGGGAAATAAATAAAAGTACCAAGGCCATTGAACTGGTGCTTAGCGATATTGAAGAACTGGATAAGGAAAATATCTTTACCGATATTTTTAAAAAGGATGGAGATTAATGAAACTCTACAGGTTTTGTTTCATTATAATTTTCGTTGTAGCTTACAAAAATGCGTATGTAAATAACACGGCTCAGCCGCATTAGCCAGGGCTGCATTACCACCAGGAACAATGTATTAAAACCCAGCCACCAAAAGATACGGTTATCATCGGTAGAGATACCAATTAAAACCACCCAGGCTACAAAAGTTGCAACAGATACGGCAACTGCCAATGCATAACTCACATAACCGGTACCAAACCAAAAGCCTGCTTCCAGGTCGTATTTCTGGTTGCAAACCGGGCAGTTGTCATACATATCAAAAATTTGAGAAAGCTTAAGGCTTTTATATGGGTTGTTATTTTTAAACATAGGGCCACGCCTGCACCGGGGGCATTTCATCCTTAACATGCTCCAGTAATAATTTGGCCTTGGTTTTTTATCGCTCATTGCTGCAAAGATACAAAGCCGCTATTTGTATTTCAGTTTAAAAAACATCATGATCAAACTCATTAACAATACCATGCTGTTGGTATAAATAATGGCAGCATCTTTTATCATCAACCCGTAACTAAGCCATAATGAAGTACCCACGATCAACATGAGCATCATCGCCATAGAGAGGTCCTTAGCCGACCTGGTTTTCCATATCCTGATGACCTGGGGTAAAAAAGTTATGGAAGTAATGGTACCTGCCACTAACCCAATAATTTGTGCTGTCTGCATTTTACTTAGTTTAAAACAGGTGAAGCATTTGCCATTTTTTTTCTTTCACCTATCTGCTGGCGCCACATGGCAAAGTATAATCCTTTTTCTTCCAGGAGTTTTTCGTGTGAGCCGGTCTCTACAACATCACCTTTTTCCAAAACATAAATTCTATCGGCATGCATGATAGTACTCAACCGGTGTGCAATTAAAATTGTTATCTGTTCTTTTTCTGATGAGATATCACGAATGGTATTGGTGATCTCTTCTTCGGTTAATGAATCAAGTGCAGATGTAGCTTCATCAAAAATTAATAAATGCGGCTTACGCAATAAAGCCCGGGCAATAGAGATGCGTTGTTTTTCTCCACCCGATAATTTTAAGCCACCTTCACCGATCATTGTATCCAGGCCTTTTTCTGCCCTTGCAAGCAAACCGGTACAACTTGCTTTTGCTAATACTTCATTCAGCTCAGCTTCGGTTGCTGCCGGGTTTACAAACATCAGGTTCTCTCTTATTGTGCCACTAAATAAATTTGTATCCTGTGTAACAAAACCTATCTGCCTGCGCAGATCATCAAAGCGTATCTCTGTTTCATCTAAATCATTATAAATGATCTTGCCTTCCAGCGGACGGTATAAACCTACGAGCAGTTTCATCAGGGTAGATTTACCGGAGCCAGATGGGCCAACAAAGGCAACCGTTTCGCCGATCTTTGCATCAAAGCTAATATTGTTGATGGCTTTGTGTGTAGCGGTTTGGTGTTTAAAAGAAACGGTTTTAAAAGAAAGGGTTTTAATATTATTTAAAGGTTTTGGATTTACAGGTTCCTGCTCAGGTTTTTTCTGCATCAGGTTATGAAAATTATTCAGCGATGCTTCTGCTTCACGATAAGAAAGCAGGATATTGCCGATCTCCTGCAGCGGGCCAAATACAAAGAAAGAGAATATCTGCATGGTTACCAACTGGCCCGCATTCATTTCATTATGAAAGATCAGGTACATCAAAATAAATAAGATCACCTGTCGTAATGTATTTACAAATGTGCCTTGTATAAAACTGATGCTTCGTATTTTTTTTACCTTTTTTAATTCGAGTCCGAGTATTTTATACGTATTTTTATTTAACCGTTGTACTTCCTGTTCTGTAAGCCCCAGGCTTTTTACCAGTTCAATATTGCGTAGTGATTCTGTGGTAGAACCTGCCAGGGCAGTAGTTTCGCCAACAATAGCCTTTTGAATGGTCTTGATCTTTTTACTCAGGAAATTGGTTATGACGGTAAGCAACAGAATTCCTACAATATAAGCCACCGGTATGCTCCAGTGAATATAAACAGCCGCATACACAAATACAAAAACCACACCTATGATCACACCAAATAAGATATTTATAAAATTGGTCATGAACCTTTCCACATCCGACCGTACTTTGGTTAAAATAGAAAGTGTTTCGCCGCTGCGCTGATCTTCAAACTCCTGGTAAGGCAATTTCATGGCATGCTGTAATCCATCGGTAAAAACCCTGGCGCCAAATTTCTGTATTACTACGTTTAAAAAATAATCCTGAAAAGCTTTGGCAATTCGGCTAATCATGGCTACCGTTATGGAAGCAATGAGGATGTACCAAACACCTGGTTTATCCCAGGAAAAAGAAGTAAAAAATGGATGATCCCAGCTAAAGTTTTGCAAGGGAGTATTTATGTTGCTGCCCTGGTAATCGTTTGCAAGATTTATCAGCTTTCCCAGCAAAATAGGATCAACAAGAGAAAAACCAATATTGATGGCAGCTAAAGTTAAGGTGAGTGCCACCAGCCATTTATAAGGTTTGAGGTAGCGAAGTAATACTTTCATTAGTTAGTTTATGTCTAGATTGTACATTGAAAGGTTTCGAGGTATCAAATATCGTACAAGTTGAGGAAAAATGACAAGATAACAGGAAGGGTGTATAGTGGCAGGTTTATTTTGTATTATATTTATCTCTTATTGGGTTTTATCACTAACGTCGGCACAAAATAAGGGATACCAGGCCTTGCCGGAATTTAATTCTACAAACTTGAAAGCAAAATCAATTAAAGGAAGATCAACAGAAGAGATTAAAGCTGCTTTAACTAAAACTATGGACGGCAATTTCAAGCCAACTTTAGCCATAGTATTCATATCTGTTAAACAGGATAGAGAAGCAATTTCCAAATTACTTGACGAAAAAGGTATCCAGATATTTGGTGCTACCACTGCAGGTGAATTTATTGATGGTGAAATTGAATCAGGCAGCACTGTCATCATGTTGCTCGACATGAACCCGGCTTATTTTAAAATTGAATTTTTGGAAACAAGCACAGAGACCAGCTTGGCAGACGCAAAAAAAATCGGTATTACTGGAAAAGAAACC
>JBKJMZ010000201.1:0-7610 GCA_046596255.1 Ferruginibacter sp.
GCATTGAATGCCGATGAGCTTAACATATGTACCTCGTCCACAATATACACTTTGTATTTACCCGCCTGCGGCGCAAAACGAACCTGTTCTACCAGGCTGCGGATATCATCAACAGAATTATTGCTGGCAGCATCCAGCTCATGAATGTTCATGGAAGTGCCGGCATCAAAAGAGACGCAGCTGTTGCAGGTATTGCATGCCTCGCCATCGGGTGTTTGGTTCTCGCAATTAATGGTCTTTGCCAGTATCCTTGCACAGGTGGTTTTGCCTACACCCCTTGGGCCACAAAATAAAAATGCATGCGCAAGCTGGTTATTCTTAATGGCATTCTTTAAGGTAGTAGTTATATGTGCCTGTCCAACCACAGTTGAAAAATTCTGTGGCCTGTACTTTCTTGCCGATACAATAAATTTATCCATGAGCCGCTAATTTCGGTATTCTGGTTTGTAAAATCGAATTTGTTTTAAACTACTTCGTAGTTTTTTCATTGCCACGAACCTGCCTGCGGTAGGCAGGTTACACGAATGTTAACTAATAAATTACCATTTGTGACTAAAAAACTTGTATCGCAGATAAAATTCAGCTTCAAGCGGGTTTTAATACAGGAAAGGATGCCTTTTGAATTCCTTGCTCCGGTCGAATAAATAACGATAAGTTGTAAGGTTGCGTGACCGGAAAGTATCTCCCAGGCTTTCGGCCACGTTGATCATCTTTACATTAAAATCCCCGATCCACTGCATTTCGTATTCTTTATAATGATAGGGAGGCACCTGCACGATCTTAGCACTTTCCCCAATGATATAGGCATCTATCCCTTTGCCCTGCCACTCAGGCACAACTCCAAAAACAACCCCAACAAATTTCCGGGAAGGTTTAAATTTTTGCCGGCAGGCAAATTGAAGTTTTTGTAATAAGCCAAATTTGCCATTTAGGTGTTTAAAATATTGATTTATATCGGGCAGGTTGATAAACATCGCGTTTGCTATGCCTTTGTAATAGGTAAAGTAAATAACCTTTTCATCCATCACCGGCTTCATCTTTTTGAACATCAGCAATACCTGGTCCTTACTCATTTCTTTTAAGCCCCCATGGCCTGCCCAGGCTTTATTATACACTTCTACAAAATCAGCAGCATACTTCTCCAGGTTATCTTTATTAATGAGGCTGAAACTCATGTCGGGATTATCCTCATGTATTTTGTGCCTGTCAATTACTTTTTGTGCAAGTTTTTTTTGTGCATCCAGGCCAAAACATACCTGGTTATAAAATTCCCTGAACCCATAATTTTCAAAAAGCGTCACGTAATATGGGGGGTTATAATTCATACAATAAAGTGGTTCAAAATATCCCTTTGTGATGAGGCCCCACCAGCGGTCACGCTCTCCAAAATTTATGGGCCCGTCCATGGCTTGCATACCATGTTGCATAAGCCAGTGTTTTGCATTGTCAAATAAAAGATCAGCAGCTTCCTGGTTGTTAATGCATTCAAAAAATCCCATGCCGCCCACAGGTACATCATCATTCTTATTCTTATATTTTTTGTTGATGAATGCAGCAACGCGGCCAATGAGTTTCCCCTGGTCATCTTTCAGGATCCAACGGGCAACATCTCCAAAGCGAAAAGCTTTATTCTTTGTTTTGTCAAAAACATCGTTGATATCCTTATCCAGCGGACGGATCCAGTTTGGATCATTTTTATGGAGTACCACGGCCGTTAGTATGAATGCTTTGGCGGTGGTGGCGTCTGTTACGGGGATGATCTGCATAGTGAGTAATGAGGGGCAAATATAGCGTAGCAGGAATTATGAATAGGACCAAAATGGTAATAATGTGCCCGTATAGTACAACGCCGGTGTCAGGCGCTTTCTTAACGCTTGATCAAATCAGCAGCCCGGAATTTTCTTATTTTGCCGTTGTCAGAAAGAACTAAAACACCATTTGAAAGGCTTTTAGATTTGAGAAGACGCCTGTAGCTGAGGTCTAAACCCTTTTTGATCTTATTCCGAAGTTGAGTATTGCTCATTTTAATTGCTTTTGTATCTGGGTCCACAAATTACTATCGAAAACTTTTAGTTTGCCTTTATGCGTACCTTCTGTAACGAACTTATTAGGGTTGCTTGAGTTGTCGATCACTAACCAGTAGTCACATAAAGGTACAAATATTTCCAGGAGGTTTTTAATGCCTTTATGGTAGCGACGAATGATTACATCTTCAGGGATATTGTGACCACCTTCTTTAACCCTGATCTTAACCCGCTCAATAGCAAGTTTTACATCATTGAGCCAGAAAAAGAGCAAGCTGACCTTATATCCTTTTTTTTTGCTGCTTTGATGCTGCTTTGATATGATAATGTCGTCAGCGTAGTTTCAAATGCAAAATTGACTTTCTGTTTCAGAAGTTCATCAATTCTTTCCAGCATTATTCGCCCTGCATGGAATGAAACTTTTTCGGGCTGAAAAGGAGAAAGGCCCCTGGCGATCTCATCGGCGTTCACAAATTCATTACAACTTAACATCTCCGGCAATATAGTTTAGGAAGCTGTGGTTTTTCCGGCTCCATTACAACCGGCTATAATATAAAGGTCTGGCATGTTTTGCGTATGTATCCGAAATTACGATATTGTAATGAAAAGCTCCAAAAGTATAGGGACGGTCATCTCCAAAGCGAAAAGCTTTATTCTTTGTTTGTCAAAAACATCGTTGATATCCTTATCCAGCGGGGCGTATCCAGTTGGGATCATGCTTATGAAGTACCACTGCAGTTTCAATAAATTCCTTTGCAGTTTTTTGGTCGGTTACAGCTATTATTTGCATATGCATTATAAAGCGCAAATATACTACTTCGCTTCATGACAAAACAAAGACGTTGGTTGTTAAAAGCTACGTAGTACAGGTAGTAAAGCTGCGGTACTTGCAGCAGCAGGCTAATTGTATTAAGTTTGTTTTATACTAAAAAACATAATGAGCTATCTGCCACTTATATTATTTTTTTTCTGCATTGCCCACCAAATATCTCAGGCACAGCCAAAACTACCGGCAAACAATCCTCCTATCAATCAGAAGCGGATGGATTCACTGAGGAGGTTACTCCCCGGCTCTCCAGATGATTCTGTAAAAGTAATGCGGCTTATCAGTATCTCCAGGCTTCAGTACTATGATGAGAATACCCAGTTAAGCTTTGCAAAGGATGCTTATGCACTGGCAAAACAGATCGGCTTTAAAGTGGGGATCACATCTGCTTTGGAAGAGATGGGTTTCGTATACCAAAATCATAGGGATTATAATACGGCAATAGCCTATTATAAAAAAGTGATTGACATTGCTAAACTGGAAGGATATAACCCACAAAACAGAAGTTTTTATCCAGCCCTGTTAAATCTTTATTTCTACCTGGGCGATTATCCAAATGCCATGGAAACCATTAGCAGGGAAATGATAACAGCCCAAAAAAATGATGATAAAAGGGGTATTGCAGATTGCAATAATATACTCGGATACATTTTTTTTAAACAGGAAAATTTTGATGGGGCAGAGGAATATTACAACAGGTATATTCAACTAGCCGTGGATTTAAAGGACAGTCTGATGCTTGCTCATGCTTATGGAGAAATATCGGATGTATATATAGCAGAAAAAAAATACCAGGAGGCTATTGAGGTATTATTTAAAACCATCAGTATTTCAGACAGCCTTTTGGCAAATCCAGGAAAGCATGACACTAATTTTGTGGGTGCATGGACACCGCAGTTCAAGGGGAAAGCTTTTTACAGGCTGAGTAAAACCTATAGGCTGATGGGCAATACTATAGAGGCCAGGTTATTTGCTTCAAAAGCTTTAGAGCAGGTAAACCAAATTTCCTTTCCTCTGTATGATGTTGCCAGCTTTCATATCAATGCCGGTGATGTTTTT
Organism: Ferruginibacter sp.; assembly: GCA_046596255.1. Taxonomy (GTDB): domain Bacteria; phylum Bacteroidota; class Bacteroidia; order Chitinophagales; family Chitinophagaceae; genus Ferruginibacter. The sequence goes on from JBKJMZ010000201.1 coordinate 3,910, forward strand.
GGTAAAGAAAAACTATTTAAAGAGGCCATTTATCACCTTAAATACGGATACAATGTATCCCTTGAAATACAGCACCGGGAAAATAGAAGGGATGCCGCACAGATATTAGCACAAACCTATGCAGCATTGAACCGGTACGACAGCGCTTTTTATTTTTACCAGGTATATACCGGCCTAAAGGATTCAATTGTAAACAATGAAACAAAAATGAAGATTGCGGGTATACAGGCAAAGTATGATATAGTTAAAAAGGACAGGGAAATATCCCGCCAGCAGCAGATAAGAAATATATTGATAGCCTGTTTCGGATTTTTATTGATTGTTTTATTACTGCTTTATAATAGTTACCGGCTAAAGCAAAAAAATAAATACCAACAGCAAATTAACCGCCAGCAAAATGAATTGTTCAATACCATTGTTATCACACAGGATGTAGAAAGAAAAAGGATAGCACAGGATCTACATGACAGCCTGGGTTCTATTCTCTCTGCCGCCAAATTAAAATTATCTTCATTAGCAGAAACAAAAAACATATTTACTCCCGATCAGCTGGAAAAATACCAGGGCTCTCTGGATCTGTTGGATGAAGCATCAACAGAACTCCGGAACATTTCACATAATATCATGCCGGCAACCTTATCAAAGCTGGGGCTTAAAGCAGCCCTGCAAAATCTTATTGATAAAATTTCCGCCCATTCAAAAACACAAATACAATTTACTGCCCATGGTTTTGAAAAGCGAATTACAGAGGCTACCGAGATAAGTGTATACCGCATCATACTGGAGTTGCTAAATAATATTGTTAAACATGCTGATGCCGCAAAAGCTACTATCCAGCTTATAAAATATCCTGCTTATATAAACCTGATGATAGAAGATGATGGGAAGGGCTTTGAATATAGCAAAGCTATTGAAGAAAAGAAAGGAATAGGATTGGGTAATATTCAATCGAGGGTGGAATACCTTAATGGTAGTATTGATATTGATTCAGTTCAAGGCAAGGGAACAACTGTAATTATAGAAATTCCCTTGCTGCCTGAATAGTAAATACCAATTTGTTGGTATAGTACAGGCGGTTGAAATAAATAATTTTACAGGTAATGGTCTGTTATGGATAAAATTAAATTACTGGTAGCCGATGATCATAAAATACTGCTGGATGGTATTGTATCGCTGTTGCGATCTGAAAAATTATTTGAAGTGGCAGGTACAGCCTGTAATGGTAACGAAGTAATGGAACTGGTTAAGAAAAATGATTATGATATTTGTTTACTGGATATAAATATGCCCGGACTGGATGGTATGGAAGCAGCTAAACTTATTAAAATATTAAAGCCGGGTATAAAAATAATTATGCTTACTACTTATAATGACCGGGAAATAATTTCGGAACTCATCCATATTGGCGTGTCGGGGTATTTATTAAAAAATTCGGATAAGCTTGAGCTTGTGGAAGCCATTCATAAGGTAATGAGTGGCCGGTATTATTTTAGTGCAGAAGTGGAAGAGATCATCATGCAGGGAGTTGCTGAAAAAAAGAATACAGAAGAATTTTATTTAACGGAACGTGAACTGGAAATAGTAAAACTGCTGAGTAAAGAATATACTAACCAAAAAATTGCCACAGAACTGCACATCAGTTACCGCACTGTAGAAACTCATCGTAAGAATATTATGCAAAAAACAAAATCGCATAACCTGGCGGGCCTCTTAAAACATGCTTATACAAAGGGTTTTATAAAGTAGCCACGCTTTACAGTCTTTTCCGTCAAATTTCGTGTACCAAGAACTTGGTATATAAAAATGCCAATGTATTTGTATTTCATAAAGTATAAAAGCTGGTTAAGTTTGATCTGTTGAAACTGCTTTCTAACCTTCAATATTTTTATGTTTGATAAAATTTTTTTAAATATTTATACAGTTATTACAGGCCTGTTTTTTATTATTTCAGGGGCAGGTAAGGTTGCAGATACTACAGCATTCAGTAACCTTATTTATCAATACGGCCTGGGTTATATGATGATACTTGCACCCGTAATTGTAGTAGCAGAAATCTTTATTGGCATTAGTTTAATAATGCTGATAAAACCCAAATTGTTTTCATTACTTTCCTTTATTCTGTTATTTCTTTTCAGTTTTGCTTTTGCTTATGGCCATTTTGTACATGGCATAAATAATTATGGTTGCTTTGGAACTTTAATACACACTACCATTTCGCCAAATTTTATTTTTCTACGTAACATTATTTTGATGGTAATGAGTTTGATCGTATTCGTAAAATACCCGGCAGAAAAAGACCAGGTTGTAAGCTGGAAAAAATACCTTATACAAATTATTTTATATCCTTCTATTTTTATTGCAGGGCTAAGCTTTACCACTCCCCATTTTCTAAAACCTACTGCAGCTAGGCATAAATTTGATGACAAGAGCGTAATAAATACTCCTTTATCAAACTATATAAAAACATCACCCGATAGTACCTATCTTGTTTTTTGCTTTTCATATACCTGCCCCCATTGCTGGAATTCAATTGAAAACTTAAGGCAGTTTATTAAAACCAAAACAGTGGACCGGGTGATAGCTTTTAGTACCGGCGAAAAGAATGAGCGGAATACTTTTATTAAAAATTTTAAACCCGCTTTCAGTATAACTGAACTGTCACTTAAAAACATAAGTACTTTAACAGAGATTTTTCCTACGGCTTTTTATATTGAGCAGGACACCATCAAAACAATCATACAATCTGTATTACCATCACCTGTTACATTTAAAAAACAAAACGAAACAGCAAATTGATTCTATAACCAAAAAAATATGTATTATGAAACCTTTATTGCTTAAGTACGGTTTACCCCTAGGATTGGGGCTGATACTGTTATTCATTACAACTTTAGGCCTGGTATCTACAACCTTTACCGGTTGCGTTAAAGAAGAACCCACCACTAGTGGTGGCGGTTGCGGTACAACGATGGGGTGCTGCCCTGCTACAGGTTGTGGCAGAAATTGGTTTGGGAATGTAACCCAACTATGCTATGCAACTTCAAGTGCCTGCGCTTCGGCAGGAAATAACCGTTGCACACAATGCTATTAAAAGCTGATACCAATGTATGAATTGTGCTTGCTAAAAGTGCCCGGTGTGAAATGTTCTGTTTTATAAGATCAAGATGAATTTTTCATTACTGGGCTTTAGGAATATTATGTTTAAAAAAAAATAATTAATGAAATTATCTTTTAAATATTACGTGATTTTTTCTGTTGCCGGGATTAGTTTATTAGCGGGTTATTTTAATTACTGGCTTTTTCAACCCGATATCATTTTGTTTAATTATTTTGAGGCCCCCTCAAATGTATATACTCTAAAGAATAATATATTACTACGTTTTTTTACCGGCTATTTTTCTGATATAGCATGGTGTTTTTCTCTTTGTTGTATTGTATTTACTCTTGCTGAATTGAAGTATATAAGTTATTTCGGAAAAATATTGCTCCTGCTGTTACCTTTTATTTCAGAAGCCCTCCAATATAACGGGATTATTAACGGCACATTCGATTGGTTTGATATACTCACTTATGCCATTATCATCACTGTTTTTGTTTTATTCTTTCCATATTTAAAAACTTACGATTATGAAAAAAACTAGTCAAATATTAACTGCAAGTGCTGTTTCCTTAATTTTTTTAATTTTTGCAATTGCAAGCTC
>JBKJMZ010000149.1:0-34760 GCA_046596255.1 Ferruginibacter sp.
GTTTCTGCAGCACCCGATTATATCATCAATGGGTGTATTTTACCTAATTGTTATCCATGCTTAACAAATATACCCAGCCGCTGTTATAAAATAATAAATTACGAAACGATCGTTGAACTTGATCCCTCGCCTGATGGCTATATTATAGCAAAGCAAAGATGTTGCAGGATAATTAATATTTCAAATATTCAGCCTCCTTCAAATTCTTTTGGCGCAACATGGACAATCAAGATTCCAGGATCTAATGATGGGCCAAACGCACCAATGAATGCCAGCCCGGTATTTATTTTCAATGATACAACAATCGTTTGTGGTAGTAATCCTTTTTCTATCAACTTTAATGCTACAGACGCCGATGGAGATTCATTAGTATATTCTTTTGTTGACGCTTATGATGGGGGTACAAGTGGAAATCCTAATCCAGGTACAGCGAGCAATCCTCCTTACAATCCTGTTCAATATTTAGCGCCATACACGGGTATACGGCCATTAGGTGTCGCTGCAATTATAAACCCCACTACCGGAACTATAAGTGGTATGGCTCCTCCAACCGGAGAGTATGTTGTTTGTGTGTTGGTTAAGGAATATAGAAATGGGGTGAATATTGGGGAAAGCCGGAAAGAGTTACATTTAAAAACCGCTGACTGTACTCCACTTGCTGCCAATCCCGATTTTAGTGCCGTAGCCTGTACAGGTTTTACAGTAACGCTTACTCAAAGCAGTACTGGTAATCCCGATACCTACTTCTGGGATTTCGGAGACCCTGCCAGCGGTATGAATAACTATTCTAACTTACCAAACCCTACCCATACATTTACAGATACAGGAGTGTTCAATGTTAAACTAAGAGTTTCTATCGGAACCACCTGTGTTGATTCGGTAATAAAACCAATTGGCATATACCCTAATTTCTTTCCCGGATTTACCAGTATGCCCATGTGTGTTGGCACGCCGGTTCAGTTTACCGATACCACTTATTTCCAGTATGGCAATACTGTGGCCTGGCGTTGGGATTTTGGAGTTCCTTCACCGGTATTAGATGATACCAGTCGAATGCGAAACCCTTTATACACTTATACAAGCAGCGGAAATTATCCTATAGAATTCATTGTTACCAATGATAAAGGTTGCATTGATACCCTTGTAAAAATCATTACCATCGGTGATACCCCCGTCGTTACTTTATTATCTGTTGATACTGCCTATTGCGGCTTAGACAGTCTGCAACTATCGGCATCGGGTACAGGCAGTTTTAACTGGACCCCCAATATCAATATCATTGGTGCCAATACGGCCACACCGCTGGTTTATCCAACCATACCCACCAGGTACACCGTAACATTAACGAATTCATTCGGTTGTTCTAAAAGCGACTCTGTTTTGGTTACGCCAAAGTTTGATCTTAACAATGCCATTACAGCAAGCGCTACCAATATTTGCGAAGAAGATACTGTACAGCTGAATGGCAGCACCAATAAAACGAATAATATAAGCTGGCAATGGAGCCCGCCGGGAAGTTTGGCAACTCCAACTTCGCAGAGCACATTGGCCTGGCCAGCTGCAACAACCAATTATACTTTAACTACAACCTGGGGTGCAAATTGCGTGGCAACAGCTACGCAAAATATTACTGTAAAACCTTTGGCCATTCCCGATGCCGGGCCCGATGCTGCACTCTGTAACGGACAGGCTTCTGTACAACTGAACGCCAGTGGTGGTAACACCTATCAATGGACACCAACAGCCGGTTTAAGTAATCCTAATATTGCAAATCCCATCGCTTCACCAGGTATTACCACCACATATACGGTTACCGTAGGTGTAACAGGTTGTTCCAAAACCAGGGCCGACAGTATGGTACTTACTGTGCGTACCTTACCTGCCATCAGCACCACCAATGATACGCTGATCTGCTACATTGATACCTTACAATTAAATACAACAGGTACAGGCAGTTTTACCTGGGCACCCAATTATATGATCAGCAATACCAATATTCCAGATCCATTGGTTAGTCCGGATGTGCCCACCACATACTATGTGCGGTTAACAGATAATTTTGGCTGTTACAGGGATGATTCTGTTTTTGTTGATGTAAGAACTACCGTAGCGCTGAATGCCGGGGCAGACACTACTGTTTGCCAGGGCGATGCTTTTGTTATAAATACGGTAAGTGATGGGCTCGCTTACCAATGGACACCTTCTACCTACCTCAATTTTAATAATATTAAAAATCCAACTGCTACACCATTAAGTACCATTACCTATAATGTAGTAGCCAGTATTGGTAAATGCAGCAACCAGGATGATATTACCATTACCGTAGTACCCTACCCTGTTGCCAATGCAGGACCAGATAAAAATATATGTCTGGGATTTTCAACACAGTTAAATGCAAGTGGCGGCAGCAGCTATGCCTGGAGCCCTGCTAATTTTTTAAATAACAGGTTTGCACAAAATCCCATAGTAACAAATCCACCGGCCAGCATCCGTTATATCGTTTCGGTGAGAGATAACCTGGGTTGCCCTAAAGCTGTAAATGATACCGTTTGGGTATATGTTGCCCGGGCAGTGATTGCCGATGCAGGCCCGGCTGATACGGTTGTTGTTTTAGGCCAGCCTTTACAATTAAATGCAAGTGGAGGTTCTACTTATACCTGGAGCCAACCAACCTGGTTAAGTAATCCCAATATACAGAACCCGGTTTCTTTACCGCAGGATGATATCCGGTATATGCTCACTGCAACAACTGCGCAGGGGTGTGTTGGTACAGATTTCATCAATGTGAAATTGTATAAAATGGATCCTGATCTGTATGTTCCAAATGCATTCTCTCCCAATGGAGATAATCTCAATGATATACTTACACCCATTATGCTCGGCATGCGGGATCTCCATTTCTTCAGGATATATAACCGCAACGGGCAATTGATCTATTCAACCACTACAAAAAATGAAGGCTGGGATGGACGCTTTAAAGGGACTAAACAAGACCCCGGCACCTATGTATGGATGGCCGAAGGTGTGAATTATAGAGGAGAATTGAGACAGAAGAAAGGAACAACAGTTCTGATCAAATAATCGCTTTAATAATAAAAAACTCAACAAAAAAATACATATTCTCCTGTCATTTCTCTCCCGATATTGATCGGGAGAGAAATCTATTTCCCTTAATAATCAGATATCCCGTTTCCGCCAATAAAATGTATATAAAAGTTCAGACTTTTAATCTATTAAGCTGTCAGCCTTGAGCCTGTTGAAAGCGGATTTATTCTAATACACCGGGTTCGACAAGCTCACCCTGACACCCTAATTTAATTCTAACTCTTGTCATTTGCAAACAGCTTCATCGCAAATACAAAAATTGTTTACCCAACTTTACAGGGAGAATAAAGCTTTTTTATTTCCACTTCATCCATTACTTTGCAGCCATGAACAAAATAGTTTTAATAACTGGCGCTACCGCCGGAATAGGAAAAGCCTGTGCTATAAAATTTGCTGCTGCAAAATTTGATCTCATTATCACCGGCAGAAGAAATGATCGGTTGATGGACCTGAAAAAACAACTGGAAAAAGAATACAGTATTGAAGTACTTCCTTTATGCTTTGACGTGCAGGACAGGCAGGTTACCACCGCAACACTGACTATACTACCGGAGCGCTGGCAAAAAATTGACATACTTATCAATAATGCAGGACTTGCTTTAGGGCGTGATAGTTTTGAAGATGCTGATATGGATGACTGGGAAACAATGCTTAACAGCAACGTGCACGGACTATTATACGTAAGCAAAGCTGTACTGCCATTTATGCTGGCACAAGGAAAAGGGCATATCATTAATATGGGTTCCGTTGCCGGTAAAGAAGTGTATGAAAAAGGTAATGTGTATTGCGCCAGCAAATTTGCAGTGGATGCCATTACAAAAGCCATGCGTATCGACTTATTAAAAAATAATATCAAGGTTACCGGCATTCATCCCGGCGCTGTTGACACTGAGTTTTCCTTTGTGCGGTTCAAAGGTGAAGAAGAGACAGCCAAAGCTGCTTATAACGGGTTTACCCCTTTAACCCCGGAAGACATTGCCGATACGGTCTTTTACTGTGCAGGTTTACCAGATCATGTTTGCATTAATGACCTGGTAATCACCTGTACCCAGCAGGCAGGCACTTATTATTTTCATAAAAAAATATAAAATTCTTCTTTCACTTTTGCCGGTACAATAATTGGATAGTAAGCACGTTATGTACTATATAAGAGGATGCTTTAGCCTGATTTAATTGAACTATAGTTTCCCTTTTAAATTAGTCCACAATCCTATTCCTGAAAAACACATGAAATATTCTTTACCATTTTTCTTATTTGTTGGTTTTACATTAATAAGTTTTAATATTTCAGCGCAGGATGTTATACGTCAGCAGGCCTGTACATCGCCCTCGATAATGAGACAGGCCGACAGTATTAAAGCCTTATTGGCAACCCAGGATTTTGTGGTGGTAAAAGAAGCCAGTATGCAAATGCAGAGTGAATATGAAATGCCCGTAATTGTTCCTTTAACACAAGGAAGCTGGTATCAGTTTATATTCATCGGCGATATGAGCTCTAAATTATACGAAGTGCGTATGTACGACTGGAATGAAAAACAGGTAGTATACCAGAAAAAATATTGGGGAGATGTAGATGGCAACGTTATCAGTTATTCGTACATACCCCAGTTCTCCGAATTCCATATGATAAAGCCTGTGCAGGTGAATAAAAAGAAAAAAGAAATGTGCGGCTATGTAATGCTGCTTAAAAAAGTAAAAAAATAACCAGTGCTTGGTTTGAATAAGAAGTCCTTCCCTTGCGGGAGGGCTTTTTGTTTTTTAAGATCTTGCTACAACCTCAAATGACTGTCCTGCTGAGGTACGAAGCATCTTTCTTTAAACATTATGCAAGTTGAGTAGAGATGCCTGCCTGTCCTGTAGGCAGGCTTCGTGCCTCAGCATTGACAGGACTGCTCACAATTAAAAAACATAAAGCCACTAAGCAACACAAAGAAATTATTAGTGGATCTTTGTGCCTTAGTGGCTCCTATGTAGCAAATAAAATATTATTGTGTTAACGATATCCTTACCTGCAAGCCCGCCCTTGTATTTACAATGGGTGCACTTGATGAGATATAAGGATTAACCCTGCGCTGCTCGAAATACAATTTAATGTTGATGCGGTTGTTGAGGAAATAATCAATAGATGGCGAGATAGTAATATCCTTGCTGCCACCTGTTGCATATTGATTATCTCTGTCTAAATAACTATTGGCTGTTACATTATCCCTTATCCTGAAATCGAGCTGAAAATTAATTTCATTCTCCAGTTTTTTGCCATCACCTTCTTTGCCCGCAAGGAATTTAGGCCATTTCACATTGATGAAGCTTAGCGGATTTTTCATTCCGCGTTTACGGTAGCCGGCACCAACTACAAATTCAGTACTGCGTACTTCACTGAGCTGGTAATCAATAAGGCTCAAACTGAGTTGTCTTGACTTAGAATATTCAAACTTGGCCTGCAACTGGTTAGTGAATTGCATATTAATACCCACTAAAGGTGAGAACTGCTCTCCTATGCTGATATTAGGGAGCAGGAAGTAAGGAATAAAATTCTTCGACAAGGTATCATAGAAAGAAGGATATCCAAATTGAGATACATCCTGGTACAGCAATGCTGATGTAAATCCATTCATGCTCAGGTTACCGGTATAGCCATGTGATACAGAGAAATTGGTGAACAGTTTATCCAGCCCTTTGATCTTGCTCAAACCATTATAATCCAGTTTCCAGTTAAGCTTGGGTTTAATGCCGCGGAAAGGATTTGACTTTATGTTTGGATTGTTTTGCCTGATCAGCGAAACTGAGTTTGGATCTTCGCCCGTGTATGCTGCAATAAATGACGGTATCAGCACATCAATAGCGTACCTGCCATATCCATAATAATAACCATCGCCACCCACCGGCTGTCCTGCGCTGTAAGGATTTGCTTTACCCAACCGCTGAGACATGATCAGCCTGTAATCCTGGAATTTTCTGAAAGTTGCAGACACACGGTTTGGATCAAATTTTCCGAACAAAGTTTTAAATGCAACATAAGAAACATCAAAACCACCACCTGCATAAGGATTGAGATGTTTAAAGCTGTGGTTGGTACCGCCGCTTGTATCAATATACCTGAATGTTTCAGTATAGTTCTTGTTAAAGGACTTAGTCAGGTTAAGCGTGATATTGAGGTCACGTACGGGTTCTAGCTGTGCAGAGAATGTTATCCGCTGATCATAATTCTGCATGAAGATAGAATTAAAGGTTGTGTCCTTCGTTATCAATCCCTTTCGGGCAGCAGCATTCATCCATGCGGTATCAGGTTGCCGTCCTAATATAAAATCAACACCCGGCGCCATACTCTTCCAGTTCATGCCTACATATTTAGTACTGTCGGTGTAACCGGGCAAACGGGTATGTGCATTTTCAGATATAGAGAAACTAGCCTGTTTTAAACTGGTTGCCAGTTTTCCAATTACCTTCATGCCGGTATTTACATAAGGCATAGCCGACTGGTCAACCTTCCTTCGGTTCTTAACTACTTTGCGGCCATTCTTTTTAATGATCGTGTCCTTATACTTGGTAACACGTGCTCTCCATTTTTGCTGGTCTTCCTTATTGCCTGGTACTTCCAGTTGTCTTAACCATTTGGATTTTTGATACAGGCGGGTAAAATCAAATTGTGCAGTAGCCTCACTCTGCTGTCCATTCTCAATAATATTACCCAGCTCAACAGCAAGGCGGGATGCGCCTATCCAGTTATAAGTAGCCTGGTAACGCAGGTTCACTGTTGTCCAGTCTAACAACGGGAATTTTGCAGTTGGTAATGTATAAGTAAAATTAGCCGCGTGCGTATACGTTGTATTTCTTCCGCCCTTCAATAAATTTCTCAATACGGTATCTTTCTTTGCTTTAGTATCCAGCCTGCCTTCAGGTTCATCGATACGGCTGTTATTAATAGCAGTAAAATCAAAATTCAGGCTTCGGGTTAAATTCCAGCGTAAAATATAATTGCGCTGGAAAATATAATATTTATCATAGGTCTCGGGTATCTTGTATTTGGAAGTACCAATACTCCGTGGCCTGATGGCTCCAAACTGGCGGTTAACATCAGCCCTGAAACTTAACTGCGATGGTACCAGGTTAATGTTGAAATCCTTAATAAGGTCGAACCAGTGCGTTTTTCTTTTGGTAAAGAATTTTATTTTTTTTAACGGTTCAATATATTTTGGCTGTGGTGAGAAATTGTAACCCAGGCCATAGCGATGCCTTGTTATTTCGTTGTACTCAATTAAAGGAGTATGGATTTTGATCTTGAGGTAAGAATAACTCACATCAAAATTAGAGATATCATAAACCTTGGGCTTCTTAGAGCTGGTGCGGTTCTTACGTACATTGGTAAAGTTCACCGTAGTTGTTGATGTATAATCTAACGCATTATTCTTAATGGAATCTTTCTGCGACTTTGTACCGGCATCTTTTAATTTATCTTTTAGTTTGATATCCATATCAAACGGATCGTACTCCGGTGTACTTACTGCCTGTGAGTAGCTTGCAAATACCGGAATTGATAAAGCGACTTTTGCAGGCAGCAGTTTCCCCAGCTCCAGGTTTGCAGAAAGATCGTACTGGTAAAAATTATCACGGAACCTGTCATTTACTCTTTGTTCCAAAGTTCCAAAACCCGTGGTGTGCATATTAGCGGATAATGAAATCGTTCCAAGGTCTGCAAGGTTCATGTCGATCCTGCCGAGGGCTGCATAACCACCTTTCTCGTCAATGGAAGATAATCGTAACTCATTCACCCAAACTTCACCGCAGGCATTGCCGGGGCCTTTTGTATTTTCCACACCTAATAATATACCTCTTATTTCAGCCAGGTTTGGATTGCCCATAACAGAGAACATATGCCCGTTGGCCTGCATCTGCCTGTAAATAACCGCCGGAGATGCGGAAAAATCATTATTACGTGCCTGTTTTAATTTTACCAGGGTTTGCAGGTCCACATCCAATGAATTACCCGGTATCCATAAGGTATCATTATATTTAAATGAATTGGGGTCAATACTTGCTGCGCCCAACCCTGTCATGTTTAATGGAATGCGTATCTCGTAATAATTATTAATAAAATCAGTACCCATCCTGATTACGGCTGTAAGATCCTTATCATTGAGCGAACGGAATGTTTTTACTGATTCTTCCGCATGAATATACATCTGGAGTTTGCGGAACTGCCTGAGGTCCCTGTTGGCAAATGTTTGCTGCACTGCCCTTGCATGATTGGTAGCCAAATTGCAAAACTGTAAACTTAATGATTGTTCATTTTGCAAAAGGTTAACACCATTGTTACTTAATGTTTGTACCCTTTCAATTTCTGTTGGGGTACGGTAAGGCAATGGAGTACGCTTGTCGTTTTCTTCAATATTCACGGCGCCCTGGTTAAAGGTGGTAGGGCCGGATGGCAATTGCGTGTAAATTCCTGTTGTATCAATTTCATAATTGAATTTGCGCCATACGTTTCTTGTTAATTGCAGTTCTCCAAAACGCATAACAACACTATCCTCAAAATCTGTCATGAACATACGTATAAAACGTATAGACTTAAAATCAGGGATGTTACCGATCTTACGGTCGTACTGCCCGATCGGTATGCGGAACTGGTACCATATCTCATTGCGTGATGAACCATCGGCAAGATTTACAGAAACTGATTTCTTATCAACTATAAAATTAGTACCAATGGCCATTTCAGGCTGGCTCGGTTGTTTTATGTCAACGATATACTGGAAATATTCTTCTGTCTGGTTCAGGGTATTATCTCTGTTCAGGTCCTCTACATCAGGATACAAGGTAGCTGCTGATGAATAGGTAGTGCTTGTACTTGCTATTGGTGAATTACCTTCGGGGTTATTAAATTTTTTATAACGGCCTAGGATGCCCAATCCCTGTTGGTCAAGATCGTCGCCACGGTAATAATGGTAGTTATCATTTGACGGATCCAGTAAAGCCTGCTGGTAAGCGAGTGAGCCTACTCCAAAATTTGCCCGCAACTGGTTCAAATAAGCAATGCGTTTTGTAGCTTCTGCAGTGTCATCCAAACCTTCAAATCCAAGGTCCTGGTATTTCCTGTCATCAGGATCATTACTAAAAGCATTTGTTACCTGTATAGGATTGATAGGCACCCTGCCCCAATTTGAATTATCAACAGGTGAAGGCGCATTGGGAGTTGGTAAGCCATTCTCGTAAAAACGCTTACCATCTTTTAAAATATCTTCTGATATATTGCCCAGGTTAAAATACAATTTACCGCCGGAAGTAGGGGGATAGACCAGGTTCTTAGCAGGGTAATTGATGTAAGGATCCTGTAGCCAGAATTCGATGAATTCGATATTGGCTGTTTCAAAATCAGGTTGATCAATACTCCGCATCAAACCGCCCCAGCGGGTACGTGGGTTCAACAGTTTCCCGTTTGCGGAAACACTACCTATAGCGTCATCATAATTATAAGGCCCCTTATCAGTAGGGAAATAAGCCAGGTCGAAAGTGGTAAGCAAGCTCTCTCCAAATCCTGTTGTTCGCTGCGGGAAGATCTCTTTTTGGTAAACCTGCCTCACCCTTGGATCGCTCAGTTCAACCCTGTCGTTGGAGAATGGATTATTAGAACCTTTATATTGCTGTAAAGTAGGTTCTATCTGATACCAGGCGGTCTTTGCCCTGTTCTTTCCATAAGTAATATTATCATTCAAAGAAGCTTCGGGGAATAACAGCGTATTATTCCCTTTTTGCGTTGCACCCAAAGGCGTTGTTGCAAGTGCCCAGCTTATGGCCGGAAAACGGAGGTCATAGCCTGACTGTGTTCCGTCAAAATCATCAATATTGATAATGCCTTTTGAGCCCTTACCTATCTGTGGCGCATGGCCTGGTTTTAAATAAGCTCCTTCTGCAAAAAAGTTGATGGTAGATGCTGCAGTGGTCTTATAAAAAGGAAGCTTATCCAGGATCTTTGTCAATCTTGGAATGTCTTTGCGGTAGTTAACATCGAGGCCGTACATGGCATTACGAATGGGCTCATTGGTACCACCGCTTGTGCTGTTATCATAACTTACCTTGCTAAAGAACGGCCGCTCACTTAATCGTACTAAAGTACCGCCAAATGATAATTGCTCTTTGGCTGTATTCTTTGCCATATAGTCCCAGCGCAGGGCCATATAACTTCGCTGTTGCAGTCCAAATGAGGCATTGTTCTCAAAATTCACCTGTACCGGAATTCCTGAATTGATAATTGCTGAATTGGTTATTTTGATCGTACCAAGGTCGTAGTTAATATCATAATCAATTCCTTCAATGAGCTGCCTTCCACCTGCTGATACGGTTACCGACCCCCGTGGTATATTGTAGCCGATGCTGATATCTGCGGAGCCGGATATTTTGGCCGAACCCTTTAAAACAAAGCGGTTAAGATTCGGGAACTGTTGTGCCACTGCCTTTATAGAATCATACAGGGCATAGAACAGGCTGTCTTTTATGGCCGGCAAAGCAGGGTTTGTATATATGCCTTTGGCCAGGTCACGCCCAAAAGGTTCCAATACCGGGAACATGACCCTGCTGTATTGGGAGTATACGGTAAACCCTTCCACATAATCAAATACCCCATCGGGTTGTGGATCGAGCTGGTTATTTAACCGGTCGAGATTTATTAAGGAGATAATGGGAGTACCCTGGTTCTTGTCTCCAAATGGAACATAACGCTTCCATCCCAGTCCGGGTTCCTGGTACAATACATCCAGTTTAAAATCGGTAGGGGTTAAAGTGCCAAAGCCGATGGCATACACATTCTTCATCATCAGGTCCCAAATTGGTAAAGCAGGGCGCTGAGATGTGGCTTTCAATAATTTTAAGAACAAAATTCTTTGTGTAGCTAAGGTACTGTCTGGCGGCAGGTCCTGGGAGAATTCACCTACCTGGAATATCTTACCGTTATAAGAGTATTGGTAAGCAACAGCAAGTACTTCATCTGTTTGTAATGGCTGGCTTAAAGAGATAAACCCTGCCTGCCTGTTAAATATGTATTGCGAAGAATCAAGCTTACGGGCAAAGGTCTTTTCAAAATCCTGTACCGGGCTTAATCCCAATAAAACCAAATTATTGAAAACAGATGAAGGATTTCTGTTGGCTGGGTTTGAAATAATATTTGAATACAAGGTATTGCTGCCATTGGTAGGTATCCCTGCCGGTGAGCCGCCGGTTTCACCCAGGTCGGCCAAACCCACCACATCCCTTGTCTCTGTTGTAGTACCATTCCTGTTGGTAACCCACACTTCCATTCTTAGGATCTGGATTGGGGCAGTAATGGCCGGCAATTTGCTCATTACTTTATTATAGTTCTCGTAAAAATACTGGGCCAATAAAAAGTGCCTGTTCTCTTCATACTCATCAGCCTTTATTTCAAATAACTGCGATGCAGTACCGCCAGCCAGGTTAGCTGACTGCCTTTGTGATTTTTGATTGGCGATGACACCTGTTAAGAACAGCTTGCCAAACTGCACTGTCGTCTTTATTCCGAATAATTGTTGGGCACCAGGTATCAATGTACTTCTCGACGGGAATGAAACATTACCCAATTCAAATCGTTTTATGATTTCGTCATCAAGTCCGGTATAATCAAGCTTAAGTTGGTTATCCTGCCCGAAGTTGGCTAAGGTATTATAGTTAATGGGAAATTTTAGTTTGCCCCCGATATCAGCATTCACATTTACCTGGGCATTCATGTCAAAGTCAAAACCGCCATTCTTTCTTGCCCTCTCCGGAAGTGTAGGGTTTTTAATATTCTGGCCCTGGTAACCGGCGGTAATATCCACATTTCCCTGCGGGGTAATGTTGATCTTACCATTACCAAAGAGGCGGTTGAATAAATTATCGTACAGTGATAATTTAGGCTTTACCCGACCCCTGTTCAAAATGCTCATCAGGTTTGAGCGCTTTTGAAAATATTCTCTTTCCGTTTGCCGGCCACGGATCTGCCAGTATTCTTCAAAGCCATAAGTAGTGGTGGTACGGTAATACTTGTTGCCGATCTTTTCGTAAACAATGTAGCGGCGGGTAACGGGATCGTAAACCACGGAATCTTTTATATTGGATGGGTTATTTAGGTCAATGGTCCTCCGGTTATTACTCGAAAAGAAATCGCCCCTCCTGTCGCGGATGGGATAAGGAAGGCTGTCCCCATACCTGGGCACAACAGTGTCCCCGGCATTAGGTTTAAGTTCGTAATGATAGGGTTTAGCCTGTACTGAAACCGTGAGATGCATCAACAGCGTTGCCGCTACTACACAACCCATTAGTTTTGCAATTTTAGTTCTTATAAGCAACATCAGGTAAATCAATTAACGTAGCGTTCTTTTCAAATGGCTTTCAGGGCTTTTTTAATTAAGTCTTCCAATTGGGTTACGGTTGGTTCGGCACGGATAATTTTTTGGATGGCATTTTCAGCTTGTGATCTTGTGATACCGAGAGCAGTTAAAGCATTTAACGCATCCTGTTCCAAACTATTGCCCATGTGTATGGAAAGGCTTACGTCCGATGCAATTTTGCCCATTTTATCTTTTAATTCTAAAACCAGCCTCTCGGCCGTTTTTTTTCCTATTCCTTTGACACTCTCCAGCAGCTTTATGTTGCTTTGCGCTATTGCTATACTCACTTCATCAGGCTTTAGTGAAGACAACATCATTCTTGCTGTAGCTGCACCAACCCCCGAAACTCCTGTCAGGAGGATAAACATATCTTTTTCCTGCTTATCAAAAAAACCGAACAAAATATGAGCATCTTCCTTAACCTGCAGGTGGGTAAACAATTTACCCTGATCCAGGTTTTGAATGTGTGAATAGGTATTCAGGCTGATATTAACTTCATACCCAACACCATTCACATCAACATAAACCTGGGCCGGGCTTTTATAAGTAAATTTTCCCTGCAAATATGCGTACATAAATTTCTCCAGTCAATAGCGAAAATAAGGATAATTTATGAGCCAAAGCCGTTAAAATACAACTAAGGTTTTTTCTGTATTTTTACTTTTCTTATCATATTAAAAAATAGTTACGATAAACCCACAACTACATGCTTAAGATCAATGCTGCAATTACTGCAGTTGGTGGCTATGTACCCGAATACAGGCTTACCAACGCGGAACTGGAAAAAATGGTGGACACAAATGATGAGTGGATAAAGACAAGGACAGGAATTTCGGAAAGAAGAATTTTAAAAGAGGAAGGAAAAGGCAGCAGCGATCTGGCAATGCCCGCAGTTATTGAATTATGTAAAAAAAGAGGCATAAGTCCCGAAGAGATCGATTGCCTGATTTGTGCAACAGTTACACCGGATATGGTTTTTCCGGCTACAGCCAATATCATCTGCGATAAGATTGGCGCAAAAAATGCATTCAGTTTTGATATAATGGCAGCCTGCTCGGGCTTTTTATATGCAGTAACTACAGGCACTGCCTTTATTGAAAGCGGCAGGTATAAAAAAGTAGTAGTGGTTGGGGTAGATAAAATGAGCAGCATTGTAGATTATAGTGACCGAACTACCTGCATCATATTTGGTGACGGCGCGGGGGCAATTTTACTGGAACCTACAGAAGAAAATGTAGGCATTAAGGACAGTTTATTAAAAAGTGACGGCAGCGGCAGTAAGTTCCTGCACATGAAGGCTGGCGGTTCTGTTAAACCTTCAACAGTGGAAACAGTATTGGCGAGGGAACATTTTGTATATCAGGAGGGACAGGCCGTATTTAAGTTTGCGGTAAAAGGCATGGCTGATGTTAGTTTTGAACTGATGGAACGAAACAATTTAACAGCCGATGATATTGCCTGGCTGGTACCACACCAGGCCAACCTGCGCATCATTGATGCTACCGCTAACAGGATGGGATTGCCTAAAGAAAAGATTATGATCAATATCCAAAAATACGGTAATACCACAGCAGGTACTTTGCCGTTATGTTTATGGGAATGGGAAAAGCAATTAAAAAAAGGCGATAATATTATATTGGCCGCCTTTGGTGGCGGATTTACCTGGGGAGCTACCTGGGTGAAGTGGGGGTATGATAGTTAAAAATATTTATTTTAGAGATAGAGATTGTTGTATATCTATTTTTTATTACCAATTAAGCAGCAATTACACACTTCTTTGAATCCGTACTAATATGAATAAAGTAATTGCGCTCTTAATTGGTCTTTTATTTTTTTACAATTGCGATGCCCAGTTTTATGTAGAACCTATCCTGGGTTATCAGATAGATTTGAATAAAAACAGCAAACTGAAACAGCTAAATACAGCAATAAACATTTGCTGGAAAGCCCGGCCTAAGTATGAATTAATTTTACAGGTACAACGTAGCTGGCCATCATCGTATAAATCTTCTGACGCGTCATATACTACAAACCCTGCATTGCCGCTATATGCTGCTGCAAATAAAAACATTTCGCCTTCAGCGCTTTCATTGTTGATTGGACACCGCATCAAACTTGCAGGAAGATCTAGTAATAATTCATTGTTTGTTAACCTTTCTGCCGGGGTAAGTCACCAACAGATAAAAGTAAACTACAGCTACGATAAAAATAATTATACCATCCTTAATCCGGATAAAAGTGTGAATGAAACAGGCCTCTGTGTAAGCGGAGGAATAGAATATATGCGTACGCTTAAAACCGGCAGGGTTTTTACACAGTTATTGTTTGGTGGTTTTATTCATGAAGAAACAAATTATCCCAATTCATTTTATTTTTTAGTTCCTGTTTCATTAAATGTTGGTTATTCAATACCCATTTCAAAAAAATAAGTATCGTGAAAAATAACAAGTTACTATTTCCTGCTGTGCTGGTTTTTTTTAGCAGCATCCTGTTTAGCTGCAATCATACCGTATTTTTTAACGACCCCCAGGCAAATGGTCTTGGAATATTTTCAAATACCGGTAATAATTTAATGTCGTGCTATATTCAAAACCAGCCCTGGCGAACAAGGGATCGTACATCTGGAGCATTTGGGAGACTCAACTTTGAATTATTTATAAACAAACAAATTACAAGCGGTGTATCGGATAATTTAATTTTTACATGGTATAGTAACACCACTACAAATAATACACTTAATGGTGATGTTAGTTTAGTGCTGTCTGTTCCTAAAAATTTTGGATATAGAGAATTATCTGCACTCAAAGGGCAGCGAATAGCCCTGGATACTACAAATGGATATTTTAGATTTTCTTCAAGCCAGCCTAATACCGGCAAGGGCACCGGAAACATATACTTTCATAATATTCAGATTGATTCAATAGGCCCCAATAATTTTACAGGCCATATGTCGGGTTTACTGGATGCAAAATTTGGCAGCAGCTTAATCCTGTCAAATGGCCGATTTGATCATAATATAACAGCACCGCAAATTCAGTTTTAAAAATATAATGTCGGGCTGTGGTCAATTTATCTACCCCCATATAAATGGTCTTATAACTCTGTACTATTTAGTAAATTTGATTCTAATTAATAACATGAAAAAAATTACACTCCTCATTTTTATCGGATTATTTGCTGCACAAGGCGAAACCTATGCACAATTCTCAAAATACATAATAAGGCTAAAAGACAAGGGTACCAATCCTTTTTCAATCAGCAACCCCATTCAATATCTAACGCAAAGGTCTATTGACCGAAGAACAAGATATGGCATTGCCATTGACTCAACCGATTTGCCCATTACGCCAAGATACATTGACAGTATACGTTTGGCAGGTGCAGTAACTATTCTCAATACATCCAAATGGCTTAACCAGGTGGCCATACAAACCACTGATGCTGCGGCGCTGGCTAAAATAAACAGCTTTCCATTTGTTATAGGAACAGCACCCATGGCACCACGGCCAGGTTTTGCAGCTGAAACTCCTGTAAATAAAAAATTGGATGCCCCATTAACCAATATTTTAAACCCGGCTCCTGGTTCCATCATCGCTGCTGATTACTATAATTATGGGCTGAGCTATGGCCAGGTTCGTATTCACAATGGTGAATTTTTACACAACCGTGGGTTCAGGGGACAAGGTATGCGGATGGCTGTTTTAGATGCAGGATTTTTTAATTACCTAACGCTGCCCACTTTTGATAGTGTTAGAAATAGCGGACAAATATTAGGCACCTGGGATTTTGTGGCCGGCAATGCAAGTGTTAATGAAGATAATTCGCATGGCACCAGTTGCCTGAGCACCATTGCCGCAAATATGCCCGGGGTGTTTATGGGTACTGCACCAAAAACTTCTTTTTATTTATACAGGACAGAAGATGTAGCCAGTGAATACCCAATTGAAGAACAGAACTGGGCTGCAGGTATTGAAAGGGCAGATAGTTTAGGTGTTGAGATCTCATCTACTTCGCTGGGCTATTTTACTTTTGACAATCCCATTTTTAATTACACTTACGCCAATATGGACGGCAATACAACCCTAAGCGCCAAAGCTGCTGATTTGGCTGCAAAGAAAGGCATTCTTTGTCTTATGGCTGCAGGAAATGAGGGTAACAGTGCATGGCGTTTTATCATTACTCCTTCAGATGCAGATAGTGTAATGGCTGTTGGTGCAGTAAATACCGCGGGTGTTGTGGGCGGCTTCAGCAGTTATGGCCCCAGCAGCGACGGGCAAATAAAACCATCTGTTGCAGCAGTTGGTGTAGGAGCTGTGGTTGCCAATGCATCTACCGGCCAGCCAACATTTGGTAATGGCACTTCCTATGCATGTCCAAACATGGCCGGACTTGCAACTTGCCTGTGGCAAGCTTTTCCGGAGATCAATAATATGGGCATCATCAATGTTATGCAGGCTGCGGCTACCCGGGCCACCAATCCCAATGACAGGGTTGGGTATGGCATACCTGACATGAAAAAAGCTTTTGTGATGCTCATTAAACAATTATATACACAGCTATCTGCAGTTGCCAACTGTGCAGTTAATTTACAATGGACCGCAAAAACGGATTCAGTTATTAGTATAGTTGTAGAAAGAAAGTTACCTGCTGAAACAAATTATAGCACCATCAGTACACATACATCAACAGGTGCATTTCTATCCAGGAATTTTTCATTTACAGATGATCTCCGTTCTTTTCCAACAACAGGCGTTAAGTATCGTTTCAAAATGAATATTGCAGCGGATACCAGTTTTTATTTAGATTCGATGACGATTAATTTTACACCCCGTCCAAATTTAGGTGCTGATAAAACAGCAGCTGTTTGTGCAGGTAGCACAGTGGATCTAACAACACAATTCAACACTGTGAGTTTAACTACAAACTGGACATTAGGTGGAAACACAGTTGCTAATCCTGCAGCAGTATCTGCGGCAGGGCTTTATCGCTTAATTGCAATAAATGTAAGCGGATGTGCAGATACAGCAACTGTTAGTGTTAGCATTAATCCCTCGCCGGCTTTAGGTGCCGACCAGGCAATAACAAAATGTACCGACAGCATTATCAACTTAACTACATTATATAATACAGCTGGGCTAACAACGAGCTGGACATTGGGCGGTAATGCAGTTGCTAACTCTGCCGCAATAACAGCTGCAGGCGTTTACCGCTTGATTGCAACCAACACAACCAATTGTAATGACACTGCTTTTGTAACAATTACAAATAACCAGCAGTTGTGTACAGTAGTTCCGCCACCATTACCTGAACAGGTAACCATTAGCCCCAACCCGGTAAGTGATAAGCTATCGGTACTTGTTGTAAGAAATACTGGTGTAAAAGTGGAGATACTTATACATAATACTGCAGGACAAATAGTTTACCGCTCTACTTACCAGCAGGCTGCCGGACAAAACACGTATAGTATACCCATGAAAAAAATGGGAGGAGGTATTTATTTTGTAACGGTAAGGCTGAATGACAAAAAAGTAGTGGTTAAAAAAATAATGCGGCAATAAATTTCTATCGTTTTATGAAAATAGCAGTAAACATCGTATCTGCTTTTTTATCATAACCTTTTAATAATTCCATCTGCAATAGCTGCAGGTGGAATTTTTCTTTAATAAAGTTTACCAGCTCTTCATTTTCTTTTTTAAAAACAGAGCAGGTTATATAAATAAATATGCCATCATTTTTTAATTGCGGAATTACGTGGCTTACAATTTTCTGCTGCATTTCCACATATATATCGATGGTTTTTTTCTTGAAAAAAAATAACTGTTCAGGAGTACGGCTCCAGGTGCCGCTGCCGGTGCAGGGTGCGTCGCAAATGATCAATTGAGTTTTACCGGAAGGCAGCTTTGTATTGCCTTTGGAAAGATCGGCAATGAATGATCTGTAATTTTTTATGCCGGCGATCTTAAATCTTTTTTCAAGATTCAGCAGGATACTTTCCCTGATATCTGAAACAGTCAGTTCTATTTCACCATTTAAAATATCATAAGCCAATATTGATTTTCCACCGCTGGCAGCACAGCAATCCCATACGCTAACCGGAACTTTGATAGCTGGTTCTTTAAGATAATTTAAAACTTGCTGGGAATTATGATCCTGAATAACAACTTCCTTATCGATTTCAAGTATGGCATCCACTTTAGTTGCATTTGGCAAGGAAATACAATCATCAGGTAGCATTTTAAACGGTAACCCTGCTTCCTGCAGTTTTTTGATCACCAACTCCTGCTTACCCGGCCTTACCCGCAAAAAAAGATCGGGTTGAGTAAAAAAAGAATGGCAGTAAGGTTGAAGATCTATACTAGTGCTTAACTCATCGGGCCAAGGAAATACATCATCATTTGTTAAACCAAGTATATTCAATTTCTCAGCAATGGGTTTAGAGATCATGTCATTCCATTCCGGTTTATGAAAATGTAAAAATTCACTGTGGCTATGTTCGCATAAAAATACAGCGGAAATTATTTTTTCGCTCACCGGCATATCAGGGATCGATTTGCCCAGCCGGTAAAAATTATAGCAGAGCGATGCGATCTGTTTCCTGTCTTTGCCCCCATATTTTTTATTGGCTGCAAAATATTTTTTTAAGAATACCGCAAAGGGCAGTTCTCCCCAGTTGGATTCAATTATTTTTTTTGCAGAATTTAAATAGGAGTGATAACGCATATGGCAAAAATAAACCTGCAGTTTTAAATGCAGGTTTTAATATTTAGGCTGAGAGATCCCAGGTTATGATCTTAGTTATAATTCCAACAGGCTTTTAACAGGGTCTTTGCCAAACAAAAGTAACTCCGGATTTTCCAATAATTCTTTCACTCTCACCAAAAATCCAACAGATTCCCGGCCATCAATGATGCGGTGATCGTAGCTCAAGGCTACATACATCATTGGTTTTATTACAACCTGCCCGTTAACAGCCATTGGTCTTTCCACAATATTATGCATACCCAAAATAGCCGACTGTGGAATATTGATGATCGGTGTGCTCATCATAGAACCAAATATGCCCCCATTGGTAATGGTAAAAGTTCCGCCCGTCATTTCTTCTATCGTTAGTTTATTGTCCTTAGCCTTGGTTGCCAGTTCTACTACTTTGGCTTCAATGCCAGCCATGCTTAAGCTTTCTGCATTACGGATCACAGGCACTACCAGACCTTTGGGTGCACTAACGGCGATCGATATATCGCAATAATCGTGATACAAAATATTTTCACCATCTAAATAAGCATTTACCGAAGGCCACTCCATTAAGGTATATGTACAGGCCTTGGTGAAGAAACTCATAAAGCCCAGGTTAACCCCGTGCAGTTCTTTGAATTTATCTTTGTATTTTTTCCTGATCTCCATTATAGCACTCATGTCTACTTCATTAAAAGTAGTGAGCATGGCAGTTGTATTTTTCGCCTCTACCAATCGCCTGCTGATGGTCTTGCGCAGGTTGCTCATTTTCTGCGTTCTTTCATTTCTTTCAAACAGCACCGTGCCCGGCCTTCTTCCGGGGTTATTCAAAACGTCCATTACATCCTGTTTCACAATCTTTCCATTACTGCCTGATGGCCTTACTGCTTTTACATCTACGTTTTTATCTGCAATGATCGCTGCTGCAACAGGTGTTGTTTTAATTTCTGTTTGAGGTTTGTCGTCCGCCTCCGCTAAAGCTTCGGTGGATAAATTTGTAGTTTGTGGTTGAGGCGCAGCCTCTTTTTTAGTTTCTTCCTTTTTTTCTGTAACTGCAGGTTGTATTGCAGTTTCCTTAGAAGCAGTATCCGCTCCCCCTTTGGGAGCCTGTCCCGATCCCTCGGGAGGTGGTGGGGCCTTAGTATCAATTGAACAAACAACATCGCCGATATTGAGGGTATCGCCTTCTTTGGCAATTATTTTTATCAGGCCTGCCTGCTCTGCATTTAATTCAAAAGTAGCTTTCTCACTTTCCAACTCTGCGATCACTTCATCCCGCTCTGCCCATTCACCATCCTGCTTATGCCATTTTACAAGGGTCACTTCATTGATACTCTCGCCTACTGTTGGAACTTTTATTTCAATTGACATTGATAATTATTTATGTGGGGCAAATTTCGGGGAAAATTAAGGATTATTAAAATTGATTTCAATAAACAGTGATACTGCCTGGAAACTTCTGCGTGTAAAAACAATGAACAGCGCTAAAGGCTGTTCATTCAAAATAATATTAATGGAAGATCAGGCTCCCAGGTAGGTTTTCAGGAGTTTGCATCTGGAAGCTGTACGTAGCTTGGTAATGGCCTTGTCCTTGATCTGCCTTACCCTTTCACGTGTTAAATTAAAATGCTCCCCAATGTCTTCCAGGCTCAATGCATGATCTACCCCAATACCAAAGAAGAAACGGATCACATCCTTTTGCCTATCGGTCAACGTGCTTAATGACCTGTCGATCTCTGTTTTAAGAGAGGCTTTAAAAGCCAGGGCATGATCGGTTTTTTCTGCGTTGTGATTTATTAAGACATCGATCAAAGTTCCATCTTCTCCATCAGATAAAGGCTGATCCATACTTACATGCCTTGCAGCAACACCAAGCGTAGCAGCTATTTCCTCAGTATCCATATCCAGTAAAAAAGCAAGCTCCTCGGGTGTTGGCTCTCTTTCAAATTCCTGCTCCAATTGTGAATAGGCTTTGCTGATGCGGTTTGTAAGTCCGACTTTATTTAATGGTAATCGTACGATCCTTGATTGCTCGGCCAAAGCCTGTAAGATGCTCTGACGAATCCACCATACGGCGTAAGAAATAAATTTAAAGCCGCGTGTTTCGTCAAAACGTTGTGCCGCTTTTATTAAACCTAAATTTCCTTCATTGATAAGATCGGGTAATGTTAAGCCCTGGTTTTGATATTGCTTGGCAACTGATACTACAAACCTGAGATTGGCTTTGGTAAGTTTTTCCAGGGCACCTTGATCGCCTTGCCTGATCCTGATGGCTAACCTGACTTCTTCTTCAGGAGTTATTAATTCCACTTTACCGATCTCCTGTAAATATTTCTCTAAACTCTGACTCTCACGGTTTGTGATGGACTTAGTGATTTTGAGCTGACGCATACTCATAAGCCTACGTTTTAAAGGTTAGATAAAGAAAATGTTTATGGGTTAACAAAGTGTTAAAAAAGGCTGCAGTTGTTAACGTAATTTATACTTTTTATAATATGCTGCCAAAAAAAATAATCTAAAACACTGGATTTCAGTAGCTTCAAAGGATGTTTTGTTTAACAATATCAATTCAATCATCAAACAATAAAAATAAAAAAATAATTTGTACTGTAGATTATTTTGTTATTATTGCAAGAAGAGTATTGACATTTAAATAAAAAGAATGAGTAAGAAAGTTTTGTATACACTTGAATACCCCGTAAGATGTTCTCCCGGTATTTTATACGAGTTTTTGAGAACACCTGCAGGATTGCAAGAGTGGTTTGCTGATAAAGTAGATGAGCGTGACGGTCAATTCAGTTTTAGCTGGAACGGAACAGAAGATAAAGCAGAATTATTAGACAGTGAAGAAGATAAGTTTGTGCGTTTTCGTTGGGACTATATGGGTAAGGACGAATATTTTGAATGGCGCATTGATAAATCTGAAGTTACCAATCAAACTATTTTGGTGATCAGTGATTTTGCAGATAAAAAAGAAATAAAAGACCAAAGCCAATTGTGGGAATACCAGGTTAAAGAGTTATTCCATCGCCTCGGCAGTTAGGCTTTCAAGATATCTATTAATTCTATAAAAGTTCCGTGCAACAATGCCGGTATTGCATTCCATTGTTGTAATGGAAATTTTACTGCCAGTTTTAGAAATTTTTTTTTATAGATGATGTCCTGCAGATCAGCGGGTGATAATTGGTTTACTGCGGTATAATTATCTCGATGAAAATGATGCTGCCATTGGCTTTCATTGATACAGATAAAAACATCCGGCTTTTCAGCCAGCAATCTTTCATAAATTTTCTCCTGGTATAATGCTTTATAAGTTCCGGCGAGTTGTAAGGTCACACTAAAAAAATTGCCCCACCAGAACATGGTTCTAACAGCAAAGATATTTTCTGCCTCAAAGCACCGGGGATGATCAAGCAGCAGGTAAGGAAGCTGCAGGTAATTCTCCCCCCTGGAGATCTTAGCGGAAGACATAGACACTTCCTGCGGCAGCCAATTTTTTTCATTTTCAATTATTTCTTTTTGCTGCCCTGATAACTCACCCAGTAGCTGGTTTACTTTATCCAGTATAACGCGTTTCGTTAAAATCCAGTGCGTGTTGTTCACCAGTTGTTGTTCCTCATCAGAAAGCATTAATTTTGGATCAATGTTCATAAGGCATCAAATTACTACAATTAATTTTCATTACTCCTACTGCTGTTCATGATAAAGAAATTAGATAAACTTATTCTTAAATCTTTTATCGGACCGTTCATTATAACGTTCTTCATCGCTTTTTTTGTGCTCATGATGCAGGGTCTTTGGAAATACCTGGATGACCTGGTTGGCAAGGGGCTCGACCTTATAACTATCGGTAAGTTCTTATGGTATGTAAGTGCTTCCATGCTTACGCTGGCCATGCCCATTGCTATCCTTATTTCATCTATTATGACCTTTGGGAACCTTGGTGAAAGTTTTGAACTGGTTGCTATAAAATCTTCTGGTATATCCTTGCTGCGTTTTATGCGCCCCCTAATGTGGGTTGCCATTTTGTTCAGTTGCATAACATTTGTGTTTGCCAATTATGTGATACCCTATGCCAATTTAAAATTTGTGGCCTTATACAACGATATTTTTTACAAGAAGCCTGCTTTTGATCTTAAGGAAGGCGTTTTTTTTACCCATATACCCAATTACGCCATTAAGGCCGGCAAAAAAGATCCGGATGGAAAAACCATTCACAACGTTTTAATTTATGAACAGGCAAACCCACTTCAAAATAATACCATCATTGCGCAAACAGGCGTAATGACCATATCGGCTGATAAAAAATTCCTTGAATTCAACCTTACCAATGGATTTCGTTACCAGGAAAATGGCAATACCACAGATTCCAGCAATGAATACATCAGGCTTGGTTTCAGCTCCTTTAAAAAACTTTTTGATATCAGCTCGCTGCAGAAACAAACCACCAACGACAGTGTTTACCGAAATAATTTTAAAATGCTGAGTGCAGGGCAGATCAACCGCTCCCTGGATTCTTTATACAAACTAAACGATACCATAAAAAAAAGGATGCACAGGACTCTTGCTATGACTTTGCCTTATACCGCTAAGCAGGACAGTATAAAAAAATCCCTCCCTCCCATTCAAAGCCGCATAACCCGCTTCGATTCTATCATACCCGATTCCTTACGCTTCCAGGTTTCTGAAGCAGCACTAACACTTGCCAACAATCTTAAATTCAATATTGAAACCTCGGGCACTGAAATAGAGAACCGTAAGGCAGAGATCAGGTATCATAAAATTGAACTGCACCGCAAGTTTTCATTATCAATGGCCTGCTTTGTGTTATTCTTTATAGGTGCACCGCTGGGGTCCATCATCCGCAAAGGTGGGTTGGGAATGCCGTTGGTGGTAGCCATTATTTTCTTCTTAATGTTTCACCTGCTGAACATGTTTGGTGAAAAATTTGTAAAGGAAAGTATCATGTCGCCGTTCCTTGGCATGTGGCTTGCTGTGTTGGTGCTTACACCGGTGGGCATATTCTTAACCTACAAGGCCATGCACGATTCTCAATTATTCAATAAAGAGTTTTACAACAGGGCCATTAAAAAGCTGGGAACCTACTTCTCTAGGATAAAAGGTAATTCATCAACATAACGAATCTATTATGTCTTCAAATAACAAAAGCAACCGCCGCACATTTATTTCCCGGTCAATTAAGAGTGGGTTAGCAGTGAGCATTGGCTTTAGTGCCGCTGCGCCTGTATTGCAATCCTTTTCTCCGGCAGATCATAACATACCAACAGGTATAAAAACCGGCTTTGACCAGCAGCCCCTGCCTTATGCTTATAATGCACTGGAAAACGTAATTGATGCCCTTACCATGGAGATCCATTACAGCAAACACGCAGCAGCGTATTCAAAAAATGTAAAGGAAGCTGCGGCCGCTGAAAAAGTTGATATGACTAAACCGCTTGAAAATGTACTGGCTAAAATCTCAAAGTACTCAGCCAAAATGCGTAACAATGGCGGTGGCCATTATAACCATGAATTATTTTGGCAGTGCATGCGGCCTAAAACCGAAAATAATAAACCAACCGGAGCGTTGCTTACCGCCATTGAAAAAAGCTTCACCTCTTTTGATAATTTTAAAAAGCAGTTTGGAGATGCAGGCAAGAATCGTTTTGGCAGCGGCTGGGCATGGTTATATATTGATAAGCACAAAAAACTAATGATCGGCTCTACCCCAAACCAGGATAATCCCCTAATGGATATGAGCTCCATAAAAGGCTTTCCACTACTTGCACTGGATGTTTGGGAACATGCTTACTATTTAAAATACCAGAACAAAAGAGCCGATTATGTGGACAATTGGTGGCAGGTGGTTAACTGGGATTATGTACAGGAAAGATTTGATAAAAAAGGATAAGAAATATATTAGCTAAGAGGAGAAAGGAGAAAAAGAGGTGAGTAATCCGCATCACTCTTTTTCTCCTTTTCTCTTTTATGCTCCTTGCTTAATAAACCCGTCATGAAAAAACTTCTGCTTCCTTTTTTTCTTATGGGTACTATCATCATGATGGTTGTAATGGCAAAGACTGGTAGCACTTTAAAAACGCCCGCCACACCCATGGGTATTTTAGACCTGGAGTTTGCATATGATCTTTCAAAAACCGAAACCGTTCTCCATGCATGGGCACCAACCCCACAGCTTGATAATATTGCTGTTGCTAAGATCAATACCTGGTGGGATTTTATTTTTCTTTTCTTCTATGCAGGTTTTTTATTCCTTGCCTGCAAAAAGATCGCATCAAATTATAAAGCTGCTTTGGCTAAAGCAGGTAATATTATTGCAGCCTCAGCAATTGTTGCAGGTATTTTAGATATACTGGAAAATGCCGGTATGCTACTCTCCCTTCATGGGTATGGTTCAGCAACCATTGCTTTTGGTACAACTTTCATTTCTGTACTAAAATGGGGTTTGGCTTTAATTGCGGTGCTATATGTGCTGACAGGCCTGCTGGTATTAGCTTACCGGAGAATAAAATACTAAAGTATTAAAATTAGCCGGGAAGGCGGAAAATCGTCTTACCCTCTTACCGGCAAAATCATTCTTCGCTTCCTTAAATGGACTCAGCCTTTGTATTAGTCAGAACCAAGTGCGATCCAGCTAAAACAAAGGCTGATAAACCTGCCTGTGGGCAAACAGGTTGAAAAACAATCTGCTGCAAATATATAGGCGAAGTTATCAATCCACAAAAACATTTCACCCTTATTTAAAGTTTTTATCTTTTTTAACATACCGTTTTTAAACCCCAAAAAAACTTAATTTAGCCCTCCGCACTTTATCAATTTTAATTCATAAACTAATACACATTTTATGCAAGTTTGGAAAGATTACCAGGAGCAGAATAAAGAACGATTTTTAAATGAACTGCTGGAGCTGTTGCGCATTCCAAGTGTAAGCGCCAAGGCAGAGCATAAGCCGGATATGATCGCCTGTGCTGAAGCCGTTAAGCAACGTCTTGTTGAGGCAGGTGTTGATAAAGCAGAAATATTTGAAACCGATGGCCACCCGGTTGTGTATGCAGAAAAAATTATAGACCCCACCAAGCCGACCGTATTGGTTTATGGTCATTACGATGTACAACCTGCAGAGCCCCTGGAACTTTGGAAGAGCGGGCCTTTTGAACCGGTGATCATCGACGGTAAGATCTTTGCCCGAGGGAGTTGCGATGATAAGGGACAAATGTACATGCATGTAAAAGCGCTGGAAACATTGATACAGACCAATACCCTCGAAAACAATATCAAGTTCTGCATCGAAGGCGAAGAAGAAGTGGGCTCAACTAACCTGGCCAGTTTTGTTAAAAGCCATACCGAACTTTTAAAAGCCGATTGTGTACTCATCAGCGACAGCGCTATGATCAGTCTCGATACACCAAGTCTTGATATCGGCCTGCGCGGATTAAGCTATATTGAAGTGGAAGTGACCGGTTCTAACCGCGACCTGCATAGCGGAGTTTATGGGGGCGCTGTTGCCAACCCCATTACCATCCTGGCAAAAATGATCGCATCGCTGCATGATGAGAACAATCATATTACCATACCTGGCTTTTATGATGATGTACTGGAATCATCAGAAGAAGAAAGAGAATTAATGGCTGAAGCACCATTCAATGAATTCGATTATAAAGAAGACCTTGGTGTAATTGAACTCTGGGGCGAAAAAGGGTATACTACTAATGAAAGAACGGGAATAAGGCCAACGCTTGAGCTCAACGGCATCTGGGGCGGATACACCGGCGAAGGAGCCAAAACGGTGCTTCCTTCAAAAGCGTATGCTAAAATTTCCGCCCGGCTTGTACCGCAGCAAACAAATGCAAAGATCAGCGACCTGCTTATTAAACATTTTAATACCATTGCACCCCCTTATGTAAAAGTAAAAGCAACTTTGCATCATGGCGGAGATCCTTATCTTACTCCAATCAGCAGCAGTGCCTACCAGGCCGCAGCAAAGGCAATAGAAGCCACTTTTGGTAAAACACCTATTCCGGTAAGGGGCGGTGGCAGCATACCTATCTGTTCTTTGTTTGAAAAAGAGCTGGGTGTAAAAGTAGTGCTGATGGGTTTTGGGTTAGACAGTGACAACCTGCATAGCCCTAATGAAAAATTTGATCTTGCAAATTTTTACAAGGGTATTGAGACCATTCCTTATTTCCATAAATATTTTACGGGAAAAGATTAAAGCCAAATTTTATAACCACAAACCCGCTAATTTTTAAATTTTTAATTTCATGCTTAACCCTGCTTTTAACAATTCAATAATGGTGCCGTTTGGAGTTAAAAATTTATTATTAATAAGGGACCAAAACGATGTGCAGAAATAGATTTTTTCTTATAATACATCAAGATTCTGAAGCTTACTCAGAAATGAATAAAGTTTTATAAAACTATCTTGAGCAGATTTTTAAAGATTCCCCAAAGGATATCTATGATTAGTAATTAATTGCACACGAGAGACCAACTTTTTTGCATTTACACGAAATACCCGTAATTTGCACATTCTCTAAAAGAAGTACTATGACAGCAAAAATATACACAGCAGCAGCTTTACTTACCCTTGCATCACTTATTTCCTGTTCAGGTAACAAAGATAAAGAAGTAGTAGATAAATCTATTATACCTGCCGGAACAGAAGCTACAACGGTACAACCAGTAGCAACCAATGCAAGCAATACAGCTACAACAACCAATGCCAATATGGTACCCACGGCTACAACTACTGTTCCTGTAACGACTATTACCCCTGGCGTTACATCGGGCACCGTTAATTTTAAACCACCGGTAGTAAATCCAACCCAGCAGCAAAACGTAGTAACAACTGCACCCCAAACAACAATGGTATCACCTGCCACAACAACAGTTACTGCACCTGGTATGAATCCTCCTCATGGCCAACCAGGTCACAGGTGTGATATAAATGTAGGAGCCCCTTTAAACAGTAAGCCTGCCCCTGCAAATGTGCAGCCCGTTGTAACTACGACTACACCAGCTCCAACTCAGCCATCAAATGTTACTGTTAAAGAAGTTCCTAACACGGTGAAGACAGCACCAGGCATGAACCCTCCTCATGGAGAACCAGGCCATAGATGTGAAATAAGTGTAGGCGCTCCATTAAACAGTAAACCCGCTGCCCCTGCACCAACAAATACACCGCCCACATTGCTAACAGCTCCCAAAAACGACACTAACAAAAATTAAATAACAGCAAACAAATCAATTATTTAATTTCTATTCACATGCTTTAAACAGGCGATATAATTTCATATTCCTGAAAATTTAGGTATAGGTTAAACTTAAGCAGCTTACATTAGCTTTAATAATACAAACTAAAACGTTGTTGTTGAATGCATTGGTGTGTAGTTTATAATTGTGTATAATTAAAGGGATGACCCTGATAGTTTTTTTAAAATAAAAATATATTTTTACGTCAACTTACAAGATACCTCTACCATTACCTACCTATCCTTTGAACCGCCATTTTACATTATGGTTCCCCCTAACAATTAATACTTTGGTATATTCTTTGAATTACTAACCGTTGATCGTTATTAATACTTCACAAGTATTGGTAAGATCAGCACCTCCATTTCCTGTTACCCTCCGGGGTAAAAAACCACCATTTTATATAGTGCGTATGTATGCATATACAAAACATGATCGTTTTGTTACCTCTCATTCATAAGTTTTATAAAAAGTGGTAAACCCTATTTGTAAACTAAACATCACAGGATATGGAACATATTTACACAATTGAAACCAAAATGCTACAGGGTAAGCTCCATTATTTTGTAAAGAAGATCATGGTGCTGCCCGAATTTAAAGGATTAGCTGATATTACCATTGGCTATGGCATGCATACGAGTTTTGAAAAAGCCTGCAATATTGCCAACATACACGATGCAGCCACCAGGCAATCGCTTTTACTTAGACTGGAAGAGTTAAATCAACCTCAACAACCTGTAAAGCCACACAAAGTAGAGATCGCCGAAATGGTAAATCGCTGGCTGGTGCAACGCGGTACAGAAGTATTGAACTGATGCAACATCAAAAAACAAAAAAAATATTACCAGGTACCCTAAACCATTCAATCCAAAAAGAAGCCCCCTGATAAATCGGGGGGCTATTTTACTCAAAATACCAAACACAAACATGCTTCGGTTCCCGCATAAGCGGGACAGGGCCGCGGGTACATCCCAACGGAACAATATTTTAATCAGGTTTCTTACCTTCTAAAAAGCTGTTAATGGTGCTTATTGCTGCCTGGTTGTTCTCGTCTGTTTTTACAGTATAGTTACTGTAAAAACTTTCTACGTCGGCAATGGAATTGTGCAATTCCATGTTGCGGCGAAGGTAAGCAGGCACCGTTTCAAACTCATTGTTAGGATCGGCTGCGTTAATGTTGAACGACAGGTTACGCAGTTTTGCAATCCGATCTATCGCCCTGCGCCTTAGATCCTCTGCTTCGTCCTGCATGGCAGGCTCCTCAACATCGGAAATCATGATGGGCTGAGTTGTTTGTACATGTTGCTCTTCCTCCGCCGCTTGATGGGATTTTACCACCAGCTGCATTTCCATCACAGGTTCGTCTTCCTGTTCTTTCATTTGCATCTGCGGTAGCTCATCAATCGAATTGGATTCTGGTTTTGGCTTCTCCTCTACATAGATCTGCAAAGGTTTAGCCAGGTACCCTCCAGACGAAGGAGGGGTGCTAGCATCTTTATTTAATTCAGTAAATTCTTTTTGATCTTTTGTTTTTGCTGGTTTCTCAACGGGTGGAGGACTTTGTGGGATATCAAATTCAATGACCGGAATTTGATCGTGGGCCGAAGATATTTCAAAAAACATCGGTTCCTCATTCAACTTATCCACCGTAATTTTACTTGGTAATTGTACTTCTATTACTTCTTCGGTACACTCTTTTAATACAGGCATCAGTTCATCTTCAACAGCCAGTATTACAGGCTGCTCTGTAATTTCTGCTATTGCTTCTTCCTCATTTTTTTCAAATTGCAATACCGGCTGCTTTACAACTACTTTCTCCTCTTTAAGGGGCATTTCCAGGGTCATTACAATTTTTTCATCTTTTTTGGCGTCCTTTATTTCAGTCTTTTTTACAAAAGGGTCTTTATGATCGAATCCGGTTGCGATCAGTGTGATCCCTATCTTGGCTCCCAGGCTATTGTCATAACCTAGTCCCAGTATCACATCAGTATCTTCACCTGCCTGGCTTAACAAATAATTCTGTATCACTTCCACTTCATCCATGGTAAACTCATGTTCGCCTTCGGCAGAATTAATATTGATCAGTATCCATTTTGCACCTCTAATATCATTATCATTAAGCAGTGGCGAATTGATGGCATTTTCAATGGCGCATTGGGCCCGATCTTCTCCCTCCTCTGCAGCACTTCCTAAAATAGCAACACCTCCATTGGTCATTACGGTACAAACATCAGCAAAATCTACGTTGATCTGGCCGGTGCTGTTAATAACATCCGTTATACATTTTGCAGCAGTTGCCAAAACATTATCCGCTTTTGCAAATGCCTCTTTCATTTTTAAATTGCCAAACTGGTGACGCAATTTATCATTGCTGATGACCAATAAAGTATCAACATGATTTTTTAAAAGCATCACACCTTCTTCTGCCTGTGCAATTCTTTTCTTTCCCTCGTATGCGAATGGTGTAGTAACTATACCCACTGTTAATATGCCCAGGTCTTTACAGATCTTGGCCAATATGGGAGCACCACCTGTTCCCGTGCCGCCACCCATACCTGCAGTAATGAATGCCATTTTGGTATTTACTTCAAGTATCCGTTTTATTTCTTCTAGGCTCTCTTCCGTTGCCTGGCGGCCAATAGCGGGGTTGGCTCCTGCACCAAGCCCCTGTGTTAAATGCGGGCCAAGCTGAATTTTATTAGGCACATTGCTTTGTGCAATGGCCTGTGCATCTGTATTACAGATGATAAAATTTACGCCTTCGATATTTTGCGAAAACATGTGGTTCACCGCATTGCTTCCGCCGCCGCCCACACCAATTACCTTGATGATGGAGGATTGATCTTTTGGCAAATCAAAATGTATCATAGTTTAAAATTTAAGCGGCCCCTCCTAACCTCTCCGCCGAAAGGCGGAAGGAATTGGAACCAGCAGTTACATGCTGCTATTGTTATTGCAGCATAAAAAATAATGGTTAGTATAGTAATTAAAAGAACTTGTATTATTGAAATCTTGCCTGGTTCCTCCCCTCGGGGGAGGTTAGGAGGGGCTACAATTTCGCATCCTCTTCTTCCTTAAACAGATCGATCAAACCATTCTTAAACCCATCCATAAAATTCTTCAACGATTTACGCTGCTTAATTTTTACGGGGCCATTCTCATTCACTACATCCAGGGTTTCATCAACAGGCTGCTGCTGTAATGAACCTGGCACTTCCACTCTTTTAAACTGCTGATCAAACTGCTTGTTCTTATTTTCATAATCATTATATCCTTTCAATATCAACCCTATACAGGTACTGTACATGGGTTTGGCCAGTTCTTCAATATGCCCACCTGCCAGGTGTTCATTAGGATACCCGATCCTTGCATTTAAACCAGTTACATATTCAGTTAACTGTATCAAATGTTTTAACTGAGATCCGCCACCGGTTAGTATTACACCACCGTTCAGCATCCTGGTATCCAGGCCAACCTGCTTTAAATGGTAGGTCACAAAATCCATGATCTCACTCATACGTGCCTGGATGATGCCGGCAAGATTTTTAACAGATATCTCTTTGGCCGCCATACCACGTAACCCCGGTATGGTAATAAATGCATTTGCTTTGGCTTCATCGCTCAATGCGCTTCCGAATTGAATTTTCATTTGCTCCGCTTGTGTTTTTAAAACACCTAAGCCATTCTTAATGTCGTTGGTGATATTCTCTCCACCAAAAGGAATTACCGCCGTGTGTTTTAAGATACCCTCATAAAAAACAGCAAGGTCGGTAGTGCCGCCACCAATATCAACGATGGCGACACCAGCCTCCAGGTCCTGGTCGCACATAACTGCGGCCGCGGATGCAAGTGGTTGCAGAACTAAGTCCTTTGTGATAAGCCCGGCTTTATCAACGCTGCGATTTATATTCCTGATCGCATTTTTATCGCCGGTGATGATATGAAAATTAGCACCCACTTTTACACCACTGTAACCAATGGGATTTGGAATGTTCTGGAAATTATCAACGGTAAATTCCTGCGGTATCACGTCAATGATCTGGTCTCCCGCAGGGATGTATGTTCTGTACTGATCAGCAACCAACCTGTCAATCTCTTCCTGCCTTATCTCTTCCTCTATACTCTGGCGAACGATATCGCCACGTGTTTGCAGACTTTTTATATGATGACCGGCAATACCCACATACACTTCTCCTATCTCCAGGTTAGGGTTGGAATCGTAACAGTTCTTTAATGCCATTTCAATGGCTTTTATGGTTTGATCGATGTTTAACACCATGCCGTGTTGTACACCATTACTGTTGGCACGGCCAAAGCCAAGTATCTCCAGCTTGCCGTACTCATTTTTACGACCGGCTATGGCAGCAATTTTTGTTGTGCCAATGTCCAGACCTACGATGATGGGTTGTTCCTGATTCATAATTGTATTTTTAGTGTTTGTTTACCCCTTCTCCGCCGCGGCGGAGAATAAGGATGTTTGTTTATGTTTGTGTTTTAAGTAATTATTTTCTAATTAACTATTAATTTACTACTTCGCTATTTCCTTTTTAGGGGATAAGAACGTAATTGATTTTAATATTCATTTCTCTTAGGCATTTTTGCCTTGGGTTCTGTTACATTTTTCCTGGCTGCAATTTTTTGCTGCGGTTTTATAATT
The DNA here is from genome assembly GCA_046596255.1 of Ferruginibacter sp. Taxonomy (GTDB): domain Bacteria; phylum Bacteroidota; class Bacteroidia; order Chitinophagales; family Chitinophagaceae; genus Ferruginibacter. The sequence continues at coordinate 33,139 of JBKJMZ010000149.1, forward strand.
GTCTTACGCTGTTGTTTCACTACAGCGGGTTTGTTTTTTATCAACACGGGTGCTGTATGCTGCATCACGGGTTGAACAGGTGCTTTATTTACAGCACGCGATTCAAAACTTTCATCACGTTGGATAGATTGCTGTATCATGCTACTATCAACGGTATTGGTTTTTGTATCGGGCTGAATAGTTTGCAAAGAATCTCCTGCCGCTTTTTGTGCCCGATCAGCTATCAACTGCATCAACTGCAGGGTGCGTAATGAATCGGCAGCGATGTCTTCAGCGCCTCTTCTTTTGGCAACAACCTGGTTCTTGTACTCCACATTAATGCTGCTGTAACTATTCCACCCTGCCTTTGCCATAACTTCTTTATAAAAAAGTTTAAGCTTTTCCAGTTTGGCATCCGTATCTGTTGCATTTCCAAAAACGATCAGTTGGTTACCGATCTTGGGCACCATTTCAAAAATGCGTTCCCGGGTTATATCTACCTGCTCCACCATCGCCATACTGAAAGGATCTTTTTGAAGGGCCATGCTGATCGTTTTAATATCATTCAATAAACTACTGTCTGCTTTTGACAATATTTTTTTATCTGATGGAAAGCCGGTGAATACCGGTAACCTTGCAGAGAACTTCTCACTCAAAGGCAATATGGCCAGTTCTTCATCAATATAAAAAGTTGTACCTGCTGTTGTAAACACCCGTGCCACAGGTTCCCTTTCATGCACAGCAACCTGTAATACTTCATTATTATCAAAGAACATTTGCGCAGATTTGATCCATACATTCTTTTCGAGTTCGTGCTCCATTTTCTGCAGGTTAAAAGACCCTATTGATTTGCCAACCGGGTTTGCCTGCTCAAAAGTTTTGATCGTATTAAGAATGTCTTGTTTATCTACAAAGAAATTATTGCTTACGCCATGGATATTTATCTCCACATTTGTACACACGTGCCGTGGCTTACTTTGTATGGCTGCGACAAGTAAAAAAACTGTAGCCCCGCCCAGCAAAATCCAAAGGACCAGCAGCATGATGCTCTTTAAACTGTATCGTGTGTTAAGTGTCATTCGGCCCCCGGCCTCACCCCAACCCCTCTCCAAAGGAGAGGTAACTGGACGATGGACCCGAAGATTATGTTTTATTTTTTATCAATATATTTTTTATCGGTTCAACCAATGTATCAATATCTCCTGCACCGGCTGTTATCAATAAGGCCCCCTCTAAATCTCCCCCCGAAGGGGAGACTTGGCAAGTCTCTAAATATTTCAATAAACTTTCCTTTGACAACACTATTTTATTTTTATTCTTCATTTTGTTCAATATCAACTCACTTGTTACCCCTTCCATCGGCAACTCCCTTGCAGGATAAATGGGCAGTAATATCACTTCATCTGCCAGGTCAAGCGTTTCTGCAAAGCCATCAGCAAGATCTTTTGTGCGGCTGTACAGGTGCGGCTGAAATATCACTGTGCATCTTTTACCCGGGAACAATGCTTTTGCACCGGTCAGCAATGCCCTCAATTCTTCGGGATGATGTGCATAATCATCTACCATCACCAACCCGTCATTTTTAATAATATATTCAAACCTTCTTTTAACTCCTTTGAAAGCCACAACTGCTTCACGAATTT
>JBKJMZ010000002.1:0-31233 GCA_046596255.1 Ferruginibacter sp.
CTTTGCCTGATGCATTATCAATACCCAAATTCATCAGTATATGAAGGTCAGGAAACCAATGGATCTTATAATCCAGCTGTACGTTACCAACGATCCTGTTCACCGTAGAGGTATTATCCCTAAGGTCTAGCAAAGCTGCCGGGTTTCTTGTAGCCAAAGCAATTGCTGTATCATTTGGCTGGATCCACTCAAAATAAGATCCATAATTTTTATTTGGCTTCATTACCGGCTGAGTAGGATCAAATGCAACAGCAGCGCCAATTGCCCCACCATCTGCAAACACATTCTTTGTGTTAGTGTATTTAAATGCAAGGTTCACACTCAGGTGATCGTTCAAAAATTTAGGACTTAAATTTAATGAAGTACTCAGGCGCTTAAAATTATCAGTCCTTAAAATACCGTCCTGGTTCAGGTAACCTACAGATGCCCTGAATGGAATATTATATACCGCACCGCTGGCGCTTAAATTATTATCCCATCCAAAAGCTGCACGGTAGATCTCTTTTTGCCAATCTGTATTTGCTGTACCCAGCAGATTTTTATATGTATTATTACCGCTGGTAGCTGCATCAGCATTTATAATTGCCCTTACCTCATCGCCAGTTAAAACATTAACTGTTTTACCTACTATACCGGTTGATAACTGTGTATTATAATTGAAACGTATCTTTCCTTTAGACCCTTTTTTTGTTGTAACAATAAGTACACCATTGGATGCCCTTGATCCATACAATGCTGTAGCAGAAGCATCCTTAAGAACCGAGATGGATTCAATATCATTTGGATTGATCGTATTCAACAGGTTTCTTGAACCTGCAATGCCATTACCTTCCACGGGTACTCCGTCAATAACAAGCAGCGGATCGTTACTCGCATTCAATGATGCACCACCACGGATCCTTATCCGGCTTCCCCCACCTGGTGAACCACCACCATTGGTTATTTCAAGTCCGGCTACTTTCCCAAGCAACAATTGTTCAGAGGAGTTTACAACCCCTTTCTGAAAATCTTTTGCGGATACTGAAGTAACAGAACCCGTTAGATCACCTCTACGTTTTGTACCATAAGCAACAACTACAAGTTCATCCAGTTGTTGGTTAAGCTGGCTTACGCTAACATCAATAACAGACTTGCCTGACACGCTAATTTCCTGCTGCGCAAAGCCAACAGAGCTAATTACCAGGGCAGCATTAGCAGGCGCGATGATCCTGAATGAACCATCGCTTCCAGTCTGCGTAGCAGTTTTAGTACCTTTTACTGTTACAGATGCTCCCACAACAGGACTTCCATCTGTAGAATTTGTTACTTTTCCGGTAACCACATTTTGGGAAAATGCAGCAAGAGAACCAAGAACCATACAACACAACAGCATAATTTTCGGGAAGATTTTTCTCATAAAACAAACTTTTTGTTTTTTAATAATAGCGATCGTAATACTAGGTAGATTTTATACTATTCAAATGTGTATAATGTACACAATATAGCACTTTTTTTTATTTAACAATTAATTGTTAAATAATTTTTTAAAACTATTTTTGGTTTTGTTTAAGGCTCCTAAAATAGCCGGATAATTTGTCTCTCTATCTCTCATAATAGCCATGGAGGAGGGTTTAAAAATCAATACCAACCCATTTTTTCTTCTTTTTCTCGTACTTATTATAATTAAAATTGTAAAGTTTGCCGGGGCGGTGCGGTACTTCCTGTTCCATTTCATTGATATCAACCAAAAAATCCATAGCAAAGAATTTCTTACGGAAATTCCGCCTGTCCATTTTAGTATTCAGGATCGCCTCGTAAACATTTTGCAATTCCCGCAAAGAAAATTTCTTTGGTAACAGGCTGAAAGCCAATGGATGTTCTTGTACCCTTCGCTGTAGCTGCTCAAAACTACTATCCAATATCTCCTTATGATCAAATGCCATCTCCGTTATATCATGTACATCATGCCAGTGCAGTTCGTTGTCAAGGATCTTCAATTTATGGTTCTGTATATTGATCAGAGAATAATATGCAACCGTTATCACCCTGCCGGCGGGGTGGCGGTTTAGGCTTCCAAAGGTTTTAACCTGTTCCATATAAACATTATCCAGACCAGTACGCTGCTTTAATATCCTGCAGGCAGCAGAATCCAATTCTTCTTTTGGATCAACCAGGTCTCCAAGCAAAGACCATTTTTCCTGGAATTTTTTAAGATCACTCCTGATTAGCAACACTTTTAGTTTATTCTCATCAAATCCAAAAATTACACAGTCAAGTGAAAGCGCGATCCGGTTTATGCTTTTAACTTCAGTCTGTATTGCTGACAATGTTTTTATACTTGTGAGCGGCGGAGCTACATGCTGATCATTATTCTTCATAAATTATTTGCAGTTTAGAGGGTTCAATATTTTACAAATTTTACACTATTGCCTTTGCGATCCTGATCCAGTACCAGGAAATAAACTCCTTTTCCAAGGCTGGCCAGTTCACTGTTTACCACCAGTTGGTACTGGCCATTTACCAAAGCCTTATTTAAAATTGTTTGCACACGCTGGCCCTGTGGATTGATCACATAAATGCTTACATTACCACTGGCAGGAATTACAAAATCTATTAGAGCTTGTCCGCTTACCGGGTTTGGAGAGATCTTGATCCCATAACCAAATTTAAGATCGGCTATAAGATTATTATGAGCCTTGGTTGTAAACTGTGCAGTGCTGTAGTTATTTACCGGTGCAGCCGAACAATTGGCACTAACTCTCCAGTCATAAGTAGTCGCCATGTTCAAATTAGCCACCGTAACTGAACCTGCACTTACCCCGCTAGCAGCATTTATCCAGGATGAAGAAATAGCAGGCCTGTAATCAACTGTATAAAAAACACCGGGTGTTGTTGTCCAATTTAATTTAGCTGAGCTGGTGGTGATGCTAGTTACATTTAAACCCGTAGGTGCTGCCGGTGTTGCAGTTACAATTACATTAATAACTGCCCTTGGGCTAGCTCCACAATTATTTGACTGGCTTACATAATAAGAAGTAGTACCCGCTGTTGTTGTTACAGGAGTTGGCGCTGTTGTACTGCCTGTGCCTCCGGTAGCACTTGTGTACCATAAAAGATTTGTGCCTGTAGCAGTAAGCATGGTTGCAACAACCTGCTGGCAATAGGTCACCGGTGTGGTTACAACCGGTGCAGCCGGAATGCCTGTAATATTTACAGCTATAACTGCACGTGGACTTTCACATCCATTTACAGTTTGTGTTACATAATAATTTGTACTGCCGGCAGTTGCTGTAGAAGGAGTTGGCGCAGTTGTACTGCCTGTGCCGCCCGTTGCAGTTGTATACCATAGCAGTGCTGTTCCGGTTGCAGTTAACGGAACTGCAACCGCATTCTGGCAATAAGTAACAGGTGTTGTAACTGTGGGAGCCAGTGGGGCTGCAATTACAGTGACTGTTATAACTGCCCTTGGGCCTTCACAACCATTGGTAGATTGGCTAACATAATACGATGTATTTCCCGCACTGGCCGTGGCTGGTGTGGGTGCACTTATACTTCCTGTACCACCAGTTGCCGTTGTGTACCATAATAAATTAGTACCGGTGGCGGTTAATGGAACTGCTACCACATTCTGACAATAAGTAACAGGACTTGTAACTGTGGGGGCTGGTGGCATTGTTGATACATTAACAACAATTACAGCCCTTGGGCTTTCGCCGCAGCTTTGAGTTTGACTTACATAATATGAGGTGGTTCCTATTGAAGTAGTTGAAGGTGTTGGTGCTGTAGCAGCACCGGTACCGCCTGTTGCAGTTGTGTACCACAGTAAATTGGTACCGCTTGCAGTAAGCTGGGTAGCCACTGCATTCTGGCAATAATTAACAGGGCTTGTAACTGTTGGGGCAGGCGTGTTTGCTGTAACATTTACAACTATCGGTAGCCGTCCACTTTCGCAACTGCCTATGGTTTGCGTTACATAATAAGTAGTGGTACCTATTGTTGCTGTTGATGGTATAGGGGCTATGGTGCTGCCTGTTCCTCCCGTTGCAGTTGTGTACCATAATAAATTTGTTCCGGTTGCCTGCAGTTGTGTTGCAACGGCATTCTGGCAATAATTTACCGGGCTGGTTGCAGTTGGCAATGCGGTAGCACAAGCAGGAACACTCATATAAATATGATATTCTCCCGGCTGTAATGTGATTGTTTGAGAAGTTGCAGTTAAACTAAAATTATTACCTGTAAGGCCATTAAGGCCGGTACCTGTTCCATTGCTGATATAATTTGTCCAGTTACCTGTAGATTGAAAAGTAACAGTTTTAGTGCGGGGATCTACATCCATATTTGCTACCACTGTAACTTTTATACCACTGGCATTGGGATCTGCAATTTGAAATACTTTCACAAGTCCGCTGTTAAAATCATACGTGAACGAAGTATTATTAAATACAGCCGGGTTATTCAACCTCAATTGGATTATACTTTTATATGCATTATACAATCGTACCCTTTCCGGTACAAGCATATATTCCCAGCGCGGTGGCTTGTTTGCAATATTTGATCCACCAAAATTCAATGGTACATCATAACCTCTTTCTTCAAACTGCCATATCATTTTGGGGCCTGGCACTGTAAAGAAAATCGTTGCCGCTGCTTCTTCCCTTGCCAATGCTGTATTAAGATTTCGCACATTGTAACTGCCCGATGAATTTCCGAAAGTTATGTTCCTATACATGGTACGTTCCTCATCATGGCTTTGCATATAGCCAACCAATGCTGGGTTATTGAATCCTCTTTGCGGGCTGCTGTAAACAACCGCACTTATATCGGAGTTTGACGCAAAGCCCATTGTACATTGACTATAGGCAAAATTGCTATTACCCCACAACATGAATCCATGCGCCGCATATTCCTGTTCTTCCTGGCTTGGTGTTGTTCCTAAAAATTCCAGTATCATATAAGTGCCCGGGTAATTGGGAACAGTACCATCATAATACCTTTTTAAATTGGCTACCCTGCTGGCATCATAATTTTCGATAGTAGTTGTATTACTTACAGTTTGAGTAAAGCCTTTTGCAAGGTCAAACCTGTATCCATCCACCCTGTATTCTGTTATCCAATGGTTCAATGAACGCTGCACGAGATACTGCGTAGGCACTGCTGTATGATTGAAGTCATTAAAAAATGCATACGCATGTGGGGCAGTAGGATTTAACCAGGGATTGTTGGATGCAGGACGGTTGTTGGCTGCATCCCAATACATTTTAGCCTGCGGCGCATTGCCGGTGCAATGATTATAAACAACATCAAGTATAACTGCAATTCCATTCAGGTGACATTTATCAATAAACTCTTTTAATTTATTTTTTGTACCATAATATTTATCCGGTGCAAAATAAAATGATGTATTATAACCCCAGCTTTCATTACCGTCAAATTCATTGATAGGCATTAATTCTATTGCATTGATACCAATGGTCTTTAAATATGGCAAAGAGTCTATCAAGCCCTGGTAGCTATGCTGGGCCAAAAAATCCCTGATCAGCAATTCATAGATAACCAGGTTCTTTTTATCAGGCTTTACAAAATTATTTGACTGCCAGGTATACTGCGGCTCAGCAGTTTGAATGATACCAACAAGCCCCGTTGTTAAACCTGTTGGATATGGTTTTAGATTAGGATAAGTTGTTGCATTGATGAACTGGTCATCCGGGTCTAAAACTTTTTGTGTATAAGGATCTGTGGTTATGATAGTATTATCAATTAAATATTGGAACCCATATTCCTGTCCGGGCGTAAGCCCGCTAATGGTGATCCAGAAATAATTCCCATCAGCTGTCCTATTCATTTGATAAGCACACTGTGCTGTCCAGCTGGAGAAATCTCCATACACAACAATATTATTTTTACCGGGTGCAAACAGTACCAGGGTAACTGCTGTGTTATTAGCATTATAATTCAGTCCTTCAACAACACCGGCAGGCAATGCTGCTATAGTGGTTGCTGGCGGAATATAAAAACTAAATGAATCTTTTACGGTTACGCTCCCATTATTACCTTCCAGGAAAACCTGGTGAGTACACGCAGAAGCAATTGTTGGATTTGCTGAAATGGTATTTGCATTAGCTGCAGTATTAATAGTTGTACCATCTAATTTTAAAGTAAGGTTTGAATTTGCAGAAGCAACACCTGTAATATTGATGCTGCCGCCAACTGCTACTGTTAAGGGCTCCAGCCATGGTATGAACCTGGGCTCAAATGGCGGCAGGTTCAGTCGCACAGCATATTCTGAGCTTCCATAAACAGGTAGGTACATATCACTTACATCTGAATTAACCTGCTTTAAAGTACCAGTCGGATTCCTGAAAATTATACAAACCTTCCTGATGGTTTCTCCCGCAGGTACACCCATGAAACTTCGGATGTTGGTTATTGTATATTGATATTTATTACCACCGAGTGGAGTGGCTTTTGATAAAGGATCTGTGGTACCCCAGGTGAATTTTACATATTTCCAATCGCTGGGGCCGGTGCTTAAATTGGTGATCACACCAATATGCACATATACATTATTTGAATTGCCGCCTTCAAAATTAAACAGGCCCCGGTTGCCCTTGGCACAATCAACTGTAAAACTTAAAGTAGAATTATCTACAGGAAATTCCGGTGTCCAGGTTAGTAAGCGCTGGGCTTCAGCAAACAATCCAAGGCATAAGATAAGAATGGAAAATAAAAGTCTTTTCATGTAGCATGCAATTTAATGTGTAATTTAAACACATTATTTTGATTTTATCAAAAAATTGTAAAATTTAATCCTTCCTCTATTTCAGCAGTTCATAAACTGCACTGCTATATGAATCAAGTTTAATATCTGTTATATCTGTTATAGTACCGGTAATTATATTCTTCATCTTTGAAAAGCCTTTGGTCCTTTCTTCAAATCTTTTTACAGCAATGCTTTTGTTCTCTTTAGCTGTATTCATGGCAACCATTATGGTTTGCTTAGCATCGTACCGGAAGTAAACATATACCCCATCCTGCGGAGTGAACTGCATCAACTTACCCGTAGTGATCGCAGACGATTTTTTTCGATAATTTGCCAGCGTTGAAACGTGATCCCATATTTCATTCTCTTTGGCATTTCTTCCCGCCGAATTGAACTTGTTAACTACGTCTTCCTTCCAACCACCTATAAAATCCTGTCGCACATAGCCATCATTCGGGCTCGTAGTTCCTGTCATGCCTATTTCCCCCCCATAATAAAATTGCGGAATGCCCCTGCAGGTAAGCAGCCAGTTTATAGAGGTTTTATATTTTTCCATATTCTCCCCAACTACGGAATAAAAACGGGCAATATCATGATTATCCAGAAAGATCACATTACGCATGGGATCTTTATAAACAAAGTCCTGCGCAAGGGCAGTGTATAATTTATTTACACCGTCATTCCAGCCAAAATCTTTTGTCATGGCATCAGTAATTCCCCAAAGTGTTTGAAAATCGGTAGGTGCCTGCAGGTTACTTTTAAAAGGAATATTATAATTGTTCTGCACAAAATAGCTTTGATTGGTCACTCCATGAACCCAGGTCTCACCAAACATCGTGATTTTTGGGTACTCTGCTTCCAATGCTTTATTACACCTGTTCATAAATTCCAGGTCGTTGTAAGCATAGGTGTCAATACGCCATCCATCAATCCCAAATTCTTCAACGGTCCACAAAGCATGCTGAATTAAAAAATTGGCTACATAGGGATTGTTATGATTGAGGTCCGGCATCTGTGTCACAAACCAACCATCTGCCATAACCTTGAACTCTGCTTTGCTAGCATAAGGATCAAAAAGCACCTGGTCTTTATAACTGGTTTGAGTGAAAGTTGGCCATTGATGCAACCAATCTTTCATTGGCGGGTCCAGCACGGTATGGTGCTTTATACCCACATGATTGTAAACAGCATCCTGTATAATTTTAAGTCCTTTTTTATGTGCAGCATCAACCAACTCATGATAGGCTTTATCACCACCAAGCCTTGGATCAACTTTATAATGATTGGTAAAAGCATAGCCATGCTCTGTTCTGTTATCCATATCATTTTCAATAACAGGATTAAGCCACAATGCTGTTACGCCTAATGATTGCAGGTAATCGAGTTTATTTTGAATTCCTTTTAAGTCGCCGCCATGGCGGTTATAAACAGTATCCCTTCGTAGGGTCTGGTCTCTCATTCCCGGCACTCTATCATTACGCTCATCACCATTGCTGAAACGATCGGGCATGATGAGGTACATAAAATCTTTGGATGTAACACCTTGTGCCCAGGATGTTCCATTGCCGCTGCGGCGTGCCTTTAATTCATAAGACAGCGATACATTTTTTACAAACGGAAAAGTGAACTTACCCGGTTTAGCAGATGCATCGACCACAAGGTCAAGAAAAATATAGTTTGGATTTTCTACGCGGTTAATTTTAGTTAACCGCACACCGGTTGCCAGTTTAACTCCTTCGGGCCCCATTTTTATCATGGGGAAATTATCTGCAATTTTTTCTCCATGCAGCATTACCTGGATCTTATTCCACTTCATTCCTGTCCACCAATGTGTAGGATAAAAAGATACCTGGGCAAATAGGGAACCCCAAACCTGAAATATAAAAAATAATAAAAGGTATTTTTTCATAAGCATATTTTAAGAAGTCTTTTTTTCATCTGTTTTATCAGTGACCATAAAATTCATCAACCCTCCAATGATCATGGATACACCACCTATTACCAATGCATAGATACTTTCTCCGTGAAATAAATTCTTTACTAAAAAACCCAAAAGAGCTGCTGCCAATATTTGTGGTATCACAATAAAGAAATTAAACACCCCCATGTAGAAACCCATTTTGTTGGCCGGCAATGCTCCTGAAAGAATAGCATAGGGCATGGTTAAAGTAGAAGACCATGCAAGCCCCACTCCGATCATCGGCAATAATAACATATTGGGCTCTTTTATAAAAAGCATGGACACCAGCCCCAATCCGCCAATAACCAGGCAAACCATATGCGTATATTTTCTGCCTATCCTTTTAGCAAGCATTGGCAGCAGGAATGCAGCTATTGCAGATACTCCATTATAAACCATGAACATCACACCTACCCAATCCCCGGCATCCTGGAATACTTTGGAATCTTTATCAGTAGTTCCAAATGCATTCAATGCAATACCGGAAGTAGTATAGATCCACATGGCAAAAAAAGCGATCCACGTAAAAAATTGCACCACTGCCAGTTGCATCATTGTCTTTGGCATTTTAAATATGCCGGAAGTAATTTCTTTTAATCCATTTAAGATCCCGCTTGTTTTTAATTTTTCCTGCTCCCATGTCTCCATATTTTCAGGAGGAAATTCTTTTGTGGTAAAAACAGTCCATAATACGGAAACCAGGAAAACCACGGCCCCAATGTAAAAAGAATATTTTACTGAATCACTGATTACCCCGGGAGCTGCCGTATTGCTGATATTAAAATAATTAGTGAAAATATAAGGTAGCAATGAAGCGATCACTGCGCCTAACCCGATAAAGAATGTTTGAGCCGCAAACCCCGCAGTTCGTTGTGAAGAAGGAAGCTTATCTCCAACAAATGCCCGGAACGGTTCCATGGAAATATTAATAGAAGCATCCAGAACCCATAATAAAGTAGCAGCCATCCATAATACACTCGACTGTGGCATTAAGAATAATGCAATGGCAGAGCATAAAGCCCCTATAAAGAAAAAAGGTCTTCTCCTGCCCCACCAGGGATGCCATGTCCTGTCGCTTAAATAGCCGATTACCGGCTGAACGAGTAAACCTGTTACAGGTGCAGCTATCCAAAGGAAACCGATCTTATCGATCTCTGCGCCCAATGTTTCAAAGATCCTGGAAACGTTCGCGTTCTGTAAAGCAAACCCAAACTGGATACCAAAAAAACCCACACTCATATTCATTATTTGCTTTAACGAAAGCCGGGGCTTATTCTCAATTACAGGCTCAGCAGTTTTTTCATTTTCAGGCATAGCAAGCATTTTAGTAAAGAAGTTTTGTGTAAAAAATACACTTTGCTAAAAATACAATAAAAAACCACCCAACAAAAAAATTATTCTGCGGGTGGTTTAATGATCGAAGTTTTTTATTTGTATTCGTAAACGATGAATCCCCAGGGCTCAATATTGAAGCGGTGTTTGGTATCCACTTTCTCCTTAACCCCCATGAACACATTCATGGGTTCGCCGTTTATAGCTGCATCATTGATCGTGAAGTTTTGTTCTTGTTTGGAAAGATTCAGGATCACGACCACCTTTTGACCATCCAGTTCTCTTTGGTAAGCAAAGATGGAACTGTCTGCAGAGGTTTTTGATTTTGAATATGATGCATTGGCGGCCAGGGCTTTATTTGACTTACGAAGTGTGAGCAAGGTTTTATAAAATGGCGCCATTTCTTTTTCACCCTCCCAGGGTATGGTATCTTTTACAAAGAATTTCAGGCGTTTTTTATTCATATCCTCCTGGCCATTGTAGATTAGCGGCACGCTTTGATACATCGTTTGTGTAAACACAGCAAAAGTTTTAAAAGCATCACCGTATTTTTCAAACTCAGTCCCGTTCCAGCTATTCTCATCATGGTTGGTTGTAAAGAATAAGCGGTAGGCATTTTTTGGATAATTTGCGATCTCTGCATTTACAACAGAATCAAATTGAACAACATTCTTCTTGCCGGCATACAGGTCGGCCATAGCCCTCATCATATTCCATGCATATAATTCATCAAAGCCTGCTGCATATAATTCCAGGTTCTCACCTTCAGCAAGCATAAAAAGATTCTTAGTCTTGCGCAATTCAGTTAAACATCTTTTCCAGAAATCAATGGGCACTTCGTCTGCTACATCACAACGAAAACCATCAATGCCTGTTTCTGTAACCCAGAACTTCATCGCAGCGATCATGCTATCACGCAATTCTCCATTTTTATAATCCAGTTTACGTACGTCAGTCCAGTCGAATGGTGCTATTGTTTTTCCGGCGGAATCTTTTGCATAAAAATCCGGGTGTGCTTTCATCCAATGGTTATCGGGTGAAGAGTGGTTGGCAACCCAATCGGTGATCACCTTGAAACCCATTTCATGTGCTCGTTTTACAAAACCCTTCCAGTCGTCCATGGTACCAAATTCAGGATTGAATGCTTTATAATCTTTAACCGCATAATAACTTCCCATATCTTTTTCAGTCATCTTCCTTCCTTCTACTCCAATAGGGGTAATTGGCATGAACCACAACACTTCCACTCCCATATCCTTTAACCTGGGGAGATGTTTTTCAAAAGCCATTATAGTTCCTTCGGGGGTATACTGGCGAAGATTTACTTCATAAACATTAGTTTGGGCACTCCAGTGTTTGTGCGTACTATCCACAGCCACTGTATTGCTTTCTGTTTTATCATTATTATTGCAACTGTGGTTCACGATCAAAACCACAGTCAACAGCGAAAAATAAACGAGGAATCTTTTTTGCATAAAATTTTATTTTCCAGAAAGTTATAATTAAAAAAAATAAACCAGGAAAAATTTCTTATTGCTTCTTCCTGTGATGCCAAATCCACTGCTACCAAACACACATCATTTCTTTATGCTTTTGAACACCAAATCTTCAAGAAATGCAACAATCTTTAACTCATCCTTATCTTTCCCAAAATCAGTCAGTGAAGGAAGGTTATTCATAAAAAAGTTCTGAAAATGTGCCATTTCAATAATAGTGCTTGAAAGAGATTTTGGGTATTTGTACTTGGGACTACATTCGAGAATAATTGAGCCTATTTTAGCACATAATTCTTTATAAGGTTTAAACAATTGGTCACTGTTGTCTTCAGATACATGTTTGGTTAAATAAGCCTTCGTGCCTTCTGAAATTATTATCTGGTGTAGCATGCTTTCATTTACATAACTGGTACTTAAATCGTCTTCCACAGTTTTGGTTAATAACTGAATCACTTTTTTTAGTTTAACTACCGGATCTTTAACATTAGTAGTGTTAAAAACAATTTTGTATTCAACCCAACTCCAGTACCACGCTGCAATATATATAAGGAGGCGGTGTTTATTTTCAAAGTAACGGTATATACCTGCTTCTGTAGTACCAATATCCTCGGCTAGTTTTTTAAACGTAAATGATTCGAATCCGGTTTTGTGAATTAAGTGAATGCCATGTTGTATAATTTTTCTGCCCAAATCAGTTTGCTCTGGATTTTTGAGAAACAATTTTTCATTCATTTTGATCTGTACCTGTATTTCCATTTGTCCGGTTTAAGTTTCCCCTAATAAAATATCATTTAAAGTAACAAAAGTAGAGTTCCCTTTGTGCCCAATTGTCAAAGTTATGTAAGTTTTACAATTTTAAAAGATAGTAATACTATCTTTTAAAATAACTTTACTATCTTTACTTCGATAAACTCAAAATTAACTGGTTATGGAAGTAAAAAACATTTTTAAAGAATTAAAAAGCGACTTACCAGCGAGTATTGTCGTATTTTTTGTAGCTGTTCCTTTGTGCCTGGGTATAGCTTTGGCATCCGGGGCGCCACTTTTTGCCGGTATTATAGCCGGAATTGTTGGTGGAATCGTAGTGGGTATTGCCAGTGGATCCCCCCTTGGGGTTAGTGGCCCTGCTGCCGGCCTTGCTGTAATTGTGTTAACCTCAATTGCAGCTATCGGCTCCTGGTCAGCATTTTTATTAGCCGTTGTTCTTGCCGGAGTTTTACAACTTATAATGGGTTTCGCTAAAGCTGGTTTTATTGCTTACTTCTTTCCAAACTCAGTAATAAAAGGAATGCTTACCGGCATCGGCCTTCTGATTATCTTAAAACAAATACCACATGCGTTAGGATATGATAAGGATCCTGAAGGAAGCCTTTCTTACTTTCAAACGGATGGAGGCACAACATTCTCCTCCATTACCAATGCATTTAACACCCTTACACCAGGTGCTATATTGATATCAATAATAGCAATAGCCATTTTAATATTATGGGATAAAGTATTATTGAAAAAACACAAAGTATTTCAGGTAATACAAGGCCCCATTGTAGTAGTAGTACTTGGCATTACCATGAATTACATGTACCAATCAGGTATATTAAATTTCAGTTTGGCAGCAGATCAGGTGGTAAGGCTCCCCGTTGCAAATAGTTTAACGGAGTTTTTCACCTTTTTCACTTTCCCGGATTTTTCAGCCCTAACAAATTTTAAAGTTTGGGAAGTGGCAATTGTATTAGCTATTGTTGCCAGCCTGGAAACATTGCTCTGTGTAGAAGCTACTGACAAACTTGACCCATATAAAAGAGTAACCCCTACCAACCGGGAATTAAAAGCACAGGGTTTGGGCAATGTGATTTCAGGCCTGATTGGTGGCTTACCCATAACACAAGTTATTGTTCGCAGCACGGCTAATATAACATTTGGTGGCAAAACAAAAATGTCTTCAATTCTTCATGGTGTGTTTTTATTAATCAGTGCTGTCACTATTGCGGGGTTAATGAATATGATTCCGCTTGCAAGTTTAGCTGCTATATTGATAATTGTGGGCTATAAATTAGCTAAGCCTGCTCTCTTTAAACAGATGTACAAATTGGGATGGGAGCAGTTTATTCCGTTTGTGGCTACTGTTATTGGCATTCTTACTACTGACCTGTTAAAAGGTATTACAATTGGTGTACTCTTCGGCATCTTTTACACCTTGCGTCATAGTTATCGAAATTCCCATCACATGAAAGATGTGGTAACCACGGAAGATGGTTACGAGGTTCATCACATAGAAATGGCCCAGGAAGTTTCCTTTTTTAACAAAGCAAGTGTGATGCAGGCTTTAGACACTATTCCTGCTAATTCAAAAGTGATAATTGATTTTTCTAACTCAAAATCCATTGCCCATGACGTAATCGAAATAATACAGAATTATAAAGTCAATGCTATTGCCAAGAACATAACAGTTGAAACGATAAACTTTATTGAACCAGCTTAATTAAACAACTATTTTATAAACCAAAAACAATTAAACAATGAAGACATTAACTAAAGAAATGCAGGCTGCCATCACCCCTTCCATGGCATTAAGCTTATTAACAGAAGGAAACAAAAGGTTTATTAATAATCTTAAAGTAAACCGAAACCTGTTACAACAGGCCAACGAAACTTCCGACGGTCAACATCCTTTTGCAGTTATTCTGAGCTGTATTGATTCACGGACCTCGGCCGAGTTAATTTTTGACCAGGGTTTAGGTGACGTATTCAGTGTTCGCATCGCAGGCAATATTATTAATGAAGATATTTTGGGCAGTATGGAGTTTGGCTGCAAGGTAGCAGGCGCAAAAATTATTGTGGTGTTGGGCCATACAAAATGTGGTGCAATTAGAGGTGCCTGCGACCATGTGGAAATGGGCAGTCTAACAGCATTGCTTTCTAAGATACAGCCTGCCGTTTATGATGAGAAAACTGTAAAAGAAAACCGAAATTCTGGAAACAGTGAATTTGTAGAAAAAGTGGCAGTTATTAATGTAAAAAGAACAGTACATGGCATTATAGAACGAAGCCCGATTCTAAAAGAAATGATAGAATCTGGTGTACTTGGAATTGTAGGAGGAACACATGACATTACAACTGGCGAAGTAACATTTTATCAGGATTCTTTAATAATTAATAATCCGAACTAACGAAAGAAGACAATTATTTCTGTGTGAACAGGCTCCGCTTAATGTACCGGATGCAAATACCATTAAAGGGAAAACCATTGGTAACAAAACCCTTATGCTGCAATTTACAATGAATTGTTTTTTGGGTTTGGTAAAATGTAAATGAAAACCTGTTCGACCAACACCGGTTGAGAGTTTTATCAGGCTATCGTTTTACTTCCAAAGTTCGGATAGAAGGCGGCTTCTTAAGCCAGATTGTACAGCTGCCCAGAAAAGTAGGTGGCGGGAATGCATTTCAGTATAATAATGGGCTTATGCTGCCTACCCATTTGGCGCTATAAATGGATATGTTTTCAAGCAATGAAAGAAAATATTTCAAACCGATTCCCTTTGAATAAATCCCGACTTAATGTAGCACTATGATTCAAAAAAGTAACACAATCATAAATCATGTTCTGTTATGATACCTGTCATTTATTTTGAAGCTTTTGACCCATAATTTTATTGTACATAAAATACAAACGCAATGAAAAAAATACTTGTTCCAACCGACTTTTCAAACAATGCCACTAAAGCGGTTAACTACGCAATTGCTATAGCTGAAAAAGCAGATGCTGAAATAATCCTGCTAAATGCATTTATGGCTGTTGACACAACTTTCTCCGCCAGAAGGGGTGTTTTTGACGAGTATAATAATAGCATAGCGGCAGATAACAGGGAGCAGTTAAAAGAGCTTAAAGAGAGCATTGAAAAAAACACATCCGTAAAAATTACCACTAAGTTTTATGAGGGTGGAATCAGAGATTCTATTTTAAAATGCGCTGTTGATGAAAATGTAAATCTCATCGTAATGGGGACCCGTGGAGCCAGCGCAATAGAACGGATGCTTTGGGGCAGCACAACAGCCGGTGTAATCGGTACTACTACCATCCCGGTATTAGCTGTACCCAAGGAAGCAGCGTGGAAAGGAATGAAAAATATTCTATTTGCCACCCGCCACTTTGAAGTGGATGATAAAATATTAATGCCCATACTTAAACTGGCACAGATAGAAGCGGCGCAGGTTCATGTGGCAGTT
Source organism: Ferruginibacter sp. (assembly GCA_046596255.1). Taxonomy (GTDB): domain Bacteria; phylum Bacteroidota; class Bacteroidia; order Chitinophagales; family Chitinophagaceae; genus Ferruginibacter. The sequence goes on from JBKJMZ010000002.1 coordinate 15,752, forward strand.
TTTACCGATACAGATGATAAAGATTTTGGTGGCTACCTGGAACATGGAAGACTATTAAATGCTTACCAGCAAACCTTACCGACAAGATATAAGGATGTAAAATTTAAAACAGAACACCTGCAAGGAAAAGACTTTGAGGATACCATTGAGCAGTACATCAAAGGATATAATATTGATATGCTGGCAATGACAACTCATAAAAGGAGTTTTTGGGATAGTATGTTTAACCGAAGTATGACAAAGAGCATGGCGTATCATATCCAGTTACCGCTGCTGGCAATACCGGTGAACTAATTATAAAATGTATTTCAACTGATAATAAAAATATTTAAGGATGAAAAAAATACTTGTTCCTACCGATTTTTCCGCTAATTCAAAAGCTGGTGTACGGTTTGCCATCCATTGGACTTCACAGCAAAAACTGGATTTGCTCTTTGTGCATGTGCTTACAATTTTAAGAATTACCAGTTGGTCCGATGCTTACTTCGCAAAGTATGAAGCAGCGCAAAAAAAATTATGCAGCGCAAAATTTGAAAAGTTTATTGCAGATATATACCGGCAAATGACTGTGAAACCGGGTAAGCATTCTTTTTTAGTTATTCAGGGCATCAGTGCAGATACTTCCATCCTTGATTATTGCAGTAAAAACAAGGATATTGATTACATCTGCATCAGCACCCGTGGAGCCGGAAAGTTTAAAAAAGTATTTGGTACCAATACCGGCAATCTCATCACAAAGTCAGAAGTGCCGGTACTTGCGGTTCCTCAAAACTATAAAGTGGCTGATGTAAAGAGTGTATTATATGCAGCAGATTTACGCAACTATAACGATGAAATAAAAAAAGTAATTGATTTTGCACAGCCGCTTAAAAAAATAATAGAGGTAGTCCATTTTTCCTGGCCGGATGAAATATCGTTTGATGAAAAGACAATTGAAGCTGCGTTCAAAAAGAAGTTCAAATACGATTTAAAGTTACACATTGAAAAAAATGATGGCACTCATTCATTGGTTGAAAATCTGCAAAACCAGATCAGGATAAGAAAGCCATCGGTGGTAGTAATGTTTACCAATCAGAAGAGAACATTTTTTCAAAAATTATTCTTGTCCAGTAAGTCTGAAGATTTGTCTTTCCACGCAAAAGTACCCTTACTGGTATTCAACAAAAAGCTAAAATAATACTAGTAAGCTGTAATAACACAAACTACGAAGCATCGGGTACAAGTGGTATGTCGGCTGCCATGAACGGCCGGAGTTTGCAAAAGATAAAATAAACAGCTTTATCATTCCTGCAGCGTCGCCACTAATGACGGAACATAAACAGGATGAAAATGATGCCAACAGTTTGTATGATTTACTGGAGAATGAAGTCATACCGATGTATTATGATAATCCTGCAACATGGTTGAACATGGTTAAAAACAGTATGCAGGATATTATACCGCAATTTAACAGTAACCGGATGGCAAAGGAATATTATGAGCAATTGTATTTAAGTGTTAAATAATATAAGTAAGATGAAAATAGTGAATTGGTGTAAGATTTTGTTGTTGTTTTTGACTGGTTTATTTCTTTTACAGTCCTGTAAAACCGGGGAAAGAAAAACAAACATACAAATAGATGACTATGAGAAATTCAGGGATTCGGTACTGGCAGAAAATAGAAGTGTTGCGCCGGATACCAGTAATATTTTTGATGATGGCTCTTCTTTTAAACCCGGAATTGATTCTGTAAATACATTGTTAGTTACTATTGACACTATGCTGTACAGGGAAGTTTCTATCATGGAACAAATGGATACCCTGATAAACCAGTTAAAGAAAGCAGACAGCTATACCAAAGAAGAAAAAGAAATGTTGAGAGAAAATATCAGAATACTTGATTCATTTCTTGTAAGAAATAATACCACAGAAAAGATAACCTGTAAGGAAAAGGAATGTTACCTATATGTAGAAATTATTAAATCAAAACAAATGCTTTTTTTACATCTGGACGGGGAGTTAAAAGACAGCTTTCCTGTATCAACAGGAATAAAGAAATATACAACGCCAAATTTAAATGTAAGGCCATCGGGGCCGCTTTTTACAAAATACACTTCCAGGAAATGGCCCGGTGGTAATTATAAGGGGCTTGGCAACATGCCTTATGCAGTTTTTGTTCGTGGCGGATATGCTATACATGGCACCACCCCGGGCAATTTTTCCAGATTGGGAACTCCGGCATCACACGGATGTATAAGGCTTCACCCCGACAATGGAAGGATATTTTATGAATTAGTAAAACTTATCGGGCTTTCTGAAACATGGGTTAATGTAAGGGATTCACTGTAGGGTAAAAAAACTATATAAAAACATCTATAATAAAACGTATAAATTATGTCATCAATCATTACCATAACCTTTAACCCTGCTATTGATAAAAGCACATCAGTTCCCATATTTTGTACAGCCTGATACAAAAAATGACAACGAATAAATTGATAATTAATTAAAAATAAAAACTGAAGAAGATGAACATTAAAATTAAGTCATTGGGCTTCTCGGCAAAAGAGGAATTGACAGATTTTATACATAAAAAACTGGGTAAGCTTTCCCAATTCTACGACAAAATTATCAGCAGTGAGGTATGCTTATGTGTAGAAAAGTCTGGCACAAAAGAAAACAAATTATGTGATATACGGTTAGTAATTCCCGGCAACGATCTGTTGGCCACTGCTAAGTGCCGGACATTTGAAGAAGCCATAACACAAACATTGGGAGCATTGGAAAAGCAAATAGCAAAGAGAAAAACAAAGTGGGAAGAAAACAAAATAATATTTCACCCAGTAAATTAGTTTAATAATATCACTTCTGTGCTAAATCAACTTCTGGCGGTGCAAGGTCAACATTCATTGGAAATTGAATTCTAATCAGGAAATACTGTCAAATGGTTATAGTAAATATTTTGGTGGAGGATAAAGAACAGGGAGATTCCGTAGCGATGATTATACTTAAAAGTAAGTTTACGCTCAATGTGTTTGGAAATGTATTTGATTCTTTCCGGCTTAACGCTACCGGGGTTCCAGAAAAAACTTCAGTCTATGTTATCCAGTTCTTAACTAAAAGTATGTTGTATAATGATATTGAATCTACGTTGGCCAAAGAATTTCCGCATGTCAGCTTCTCCATTTGTGCCACGCCTATTGTGCATATATCAATTAATCTCCATAACATGATCAGGGAAAAGGTAAGCGGAATAGAAATAATTCATAATAGTAACACACCAATAGTAAACTGAAAGAATAGATTTAATAATTCCTAATGCCGGGAAACAAAATTTTTAGAATGCGAATACACAATAGCCCTGTAGCAAGAATAACAAACCTTTTACGGCTTGAGCGAAAGGAAATAACGGCCGTTTATTACTATGCTATCCTGAATGGACTAATTCAACTGTCCCTGCCTGTGGGGGTGCAGGCCATTATTGGGTATGTGCTTGGTGCCTCTATGAGGGCTTCTTTAATTGTGCTGATAGTCCTGATAGTATTGGGGGTACTTATTGGCGGCATTTTGCAAGTGAACCAAATGAAGACGATTGAAAAAATACAACAAAAATTATTTGTACGATACTCTTTTGCCTTTGCTGAGCATATTCCAAAGTTAGATTTAAAGAAGATAGATAATGTTTACTTGCCAGAATTGATAAACCGATTTTTTGACATACCGGTTTTACAAAAAACACTGTCAAAAATTTTATTAGATATTCCTACAGCAACTATCCAGATATTGTTTGGGTTATTGCTGTTATCCTTTTATCATCCGGCTTTTATTTTATTTGGAATAACGCTTGTTCTCCTTTTATTGCTGATACTAAGATATTCCGGCAGTACCGGATTACAAACGAGCCTTGATGAAAGCAGTTTAAAGTACAAGGTTGCCGGGTGGCTGGAAGAAATGGCAAGAGATGTCAAATCTACCAAACTCGCAAAAAGCAAAGATCTGCACCTGGAAAAAACGGACGAACACATAACAAACTATTTGTTTGCCCGCAACAAGCATTTCAAAGTGCTGCTGTTTCAATATAATGTGCTGGTGATTTTTAAAACTTTTATTACAGCTGCAATGCTGATAGTGGGAACCATGCTGCTGGTTAACCAGCAATTGAATGTGGGCCAGTTTATCGCTGCAGAAATTGTAATACTGCTTGTGCTTAATTCGGTAGAGAAAATAATTATTAACCTCGGAAGTGTGTATGACACGCTTACTTCTATTGAAAAGATTTCAAATCTTACTGATCAACCAACCGAAGAAAATGGAACAGCGCAACTTGCAAAAACAAATGACGGAATAACGCTGGAGATGAAAGATCTGAGCTTTAGTTACAACGATGAAAAAGAGATTCTGAAAAATATCTCATTGAAAATTAATAAAGGTGAAAAAATATGTATTACCGGAAAAGACAGTTCAGGCAAATCTACTTTATTGAAATTAATGGCTGCTTCATACACAGATTTTAAAGGAACTTTTTTAATAAATAGCCTTCCGCTTGGTAATTATGAATTAGCGTCCCTGCGTTCGCAAATAGGAGTATTGCTGAATCAGCAGGATGTTTTTCAGGGTACATTATGGGAAAATATTTCATTAGGAAACCCTGACATTGATATGCAGCGTGTTATTGACAATGCTGCAAAGGTTGGATTGAGTGACTTTATTGCTACGTTAAAAAATGGATATGATACGCCGCTCGACCCCACCGGCAAACGACTTCCCAGGAATGTAATGCATAAAATTGTATTGCTAAGGGCATTGTGTGGTAACCCCAGGTTGCTATTACTTGAAGAACCCTGGATGAATTTTGAAAATGGTTATCGTAAACAAATCATAGAACTGCTCTACAGTATTGAAAATATCACAATAGTGGTAGTGAGCAATGATGAAGAATTCGCTAAATATTGCAATCAGGTAATTACGATCGAAAATGGCAGTGCAAAAATTTCAATTAACGGCAAAAACTAACTACCCGTGAAACAGCATAACATACAAGCATATTCTCATATTTACCAACATAATAAAAATAGTAAAGTAAGGCTATGGTTTTTTGTATGCGCCGGAGTGTTTATAATCTTCCTTTTATTACCATGGACGCAAAATATAAGGGCCAAAGGTTCAGTAACCACTTTGTACCAGGAGCAGCGTCCACAACAAGTAAATACCATTATTGGTGGGCGGGTAATGAAGTGGCATATTAAAGAAGGCGACTATGTAAAAGCTGGTGATACACTGGTGCAGTTATCAGAAGTGAAGGTAGATTACCTTGACCCTAACCTTTTACAACGTACAAAAGAGCAATTGGACGGTAAACAATTATCGGTACAATACTATAAAAGTAAAGTAGGTGTAGCCGACCAGCAGATTGGGGCAATCAATTCCGGCCTGCAGTTAAAATTAAATCAATTGGTGAATAAACTAAACCAATTAAACCTGAAGGTACAAGCAGACAGTGCTGAAGCTATTGCCGCCAATAATGACTTTGTTATCGGCAATAAACAATTTAACCGCCAAAAAGCCATGTATGATAGCGGACTGGTTTCACTAACTCAATTGGAAATAAGAAACCAGCAATACCAAAATGCTGTGGCAAAAAAAATAAGTGCAGAAAATAAATTAGCCAACAGCAAGCAGGATCTAACGATCACCCGGATAGAAATGAATGCTTTGCAACAGGAGAACATTGAAAAGGTAACAAAAGCACAAGGTGAGCAGTTTCAATCGCTCACACAGATTGCCAGTGGCCAGGCCGATATAGCTAAACTGGAAAACCAATATGCCAGTTATAATATCCGAAACGGCATGTATTCTGTAGTGGCTTCGCAAAGCGGACAAATAGTGAAAGCTCAAAAGGCCGGTATTGGTGAATTTGTAAAAGATGGAGATATGATTGCGGAGATTGTGCCTGATAAAATTCAATATGCAGTAGAGATGTTTGTTCGTCCACTTGATTTGCCATTATTAGAAGCAGGGCAAAAAGTTCGGTTCCTATTTGATGGTTTTCCCGCTATCGTATTCAGTGGGTGGCCAAAAGCATCCTCGGGTACTTTCGGCGGGGTGATAGTGGCGGTGGAAAGTAATGTAAGTGTGAATGGAAAATTTCGGGTATTGGTAAAAGAAAACCCGGCTGATAAACCCTGGCCCAAACAATTAAAAAATGGAGCTGGGGCACAGGGTATTGCTTTACTAAAAGATGTACCGGTATGGTATGAATTATGGCGGAATGTTAATGGGTTTCCACCAGATTATTATAATCAATTGACTGATCCAAATAAAAGCAAATGATAACTCATAAAAAAAATGTAAGGCAGCGAAAAGCAAGTATTATTTTCATCTTGCTTATTACATTGTTATCTGCTTCTCTATTGTCGGTGGCACAAGACAGTATTAAAAGAAAAACTCTCTCACAACAACAGGTAATGGAAATTGTAAAACAATTCCATCCTGTTGCAAAGCAGGCAGATATTTTTATTGAAAAAGCAAAAGCTGACATCACCATTGCCAGAGGTATGTTTGACCCTGTTTTAAAGAATGAATTGGCACAAAAAACATTTGATGGCACCGATTACTATTTATACAACCGCCCGGAACTATATATCCCTACCTGGTTTGGAGTGGAAGTATTTACGGGATTAGAAAACTTATCGGGCAATCGTACATCACCGGAGGAAACAAAAGGCCAAACCAGCTATTTCGGCATCAGCGTACCATTGGCAAAAAACCTGCTGATGGATAAAAGAAGGGCAGTTTTACTATCAGCTAAAATTTACAGGACTGCATCTGAAACAGAAAAAAGAAACATGCTCAACAACCTGCTGTTGGATGCTATGAAAAGTTATTGGCATTGGGTGCAACAGTATGAAGTCTATAAAATATTAACGGATGCGGTAACTGTTAATGAAAAAAGAGTGCAGTTGGTAAAAACTGCATTTCAACTCGGTGACCGGCCTGCTATTGACACCACAGAAGCAGTGGCGCAATTACAAAGTTTTCAACTACTGCAAAGCCAGGTCTGGTTAGATTTTCAAAATGCCGCATTGGATTTATCTGTTTATTTATGGACTACAGAGACACAGCCCTACAATTTGCCTGAAATAATAATACCGGCTGCTGATTTACAAACCATTACTCTCTACGAAGCTATCATTCCAGACTTAAATAACTTATTGTCTGTTGCCCGTACCAACCACCCTGAATTGTTACTATACAATTATAAATTAGATGTTTTAGGTGTAGAAAAGAAATTAAAGTTCCAGGAGTTATTACCTGTGGTTAATTTTCGATACAATCAATTAGGCAATGGGTATAATGTATTGAAAACAGCTACCGGCCCATTGTTTGAAAACAATTTTCAATATGGCTTATCACTAGGTATCCCATTACGCCTATCACATGGCCGGGGAGAATACAAAAAAGCAAAACTTAAAATAACCGAAACACAATTACAAAAAAGCCAGAAGCAATTAGAGATAGAAAATAAAGTGAGGAGCTATTATAATGAATTGGTAACACTTAAATCGCAGATAGTATTGCAGGAAAAAACCTATAAAAATTATTTCACATTACAACGTGGCGAAGAAACCCGGTTTCAGGCAGGGGAAAGTTCCTTGTTTCTTATCAACGCAAGAGAAAATAAGACATTAGAAGCCCTGCAAAAATTACAGGAACTAAAAACAAAGTTTTACAAAACAGAAATTTCGCTGCAATGGTCAGCAGGAAATTTATTACAATGATTATATAACTTTTAAAGTAAAAAATTATGAAATGTCCGAATTGCGAAGAACTCTTAGTAATGACAGAAAGACAAGGTGTGGAAATTGATTACTGTCCCAAGTGCCGTGGGGTATGGTTAGACAAAGGAGAATTAGATAAAATAATCGAAAAATCAACAGCTTCTGAATCAAATCAGCAGTTAAACCAAAACGATGAAAAAAGAAGTCAACGGCAAAATGACGATGATGATGACGACGATGAGGATGGCGGCTTCTTTAACCGCAACCGGGGTAAAAATAACAATGCAAACCCTAACAGGCGCAAGGGCGGCTTTTTAGGCAACCTGTTTGACTTTGATTAAACAGATAAACATTTATATGAAAAAGATACTCGTTCCGACAGATTTTTCTCCCGATTCCAAAAGTAGAATCCGCTTTGCCATACATTGGGCTGAACAGCAAAAAGTAGAAATTGTATTCATCCACGTACTTAATATTCTTATACCCACCAGATGGACCAAGATCACATCAGAAAAATATGTCGCTGGTGAAATGAAATCGTGTCGTCAAAGGTTCGATAAATTTATTATTGAAATTTATCAAAAAATGAATATGCAACCAGGTACTTACTCTACCACTGTTCTTCAGGGGTATGACCCTGGACAAATTATTCTGAATTTCTGCGTAAGTAACCGGCAGATAGATTGTATATGCATAAGTACAAGAGGTGCTGGAAAAATGATGAAAATATCAGGAACGATGACTTCTTTTCTCATTTCAAAATCAAAAATACCAGTTATCGCCATCCCCAAAAATTATAAAGCCAGTGCTATTACACGGGTTTTATACCCTACCGATTTTAGAAATTATAAGGAAGAAATAGCCAGGGTTATTGAGTTTGCATCGGCATTTAAAGCGCCAATTGGAGTGCTTCATTTTGCCACGAATGGCAAAAGGCTGTTTGATGAGACGACAATTAAAGCAGCTTCAGAACATTATAAACCTGGCCTTGCAGTTTCTCTTATTCTAAAAGACGAAGCCCTCACTTTGACTGAAAGCTTGCAGAGGCAAATCAAATTAACGAAGGCTTGGGTAGTTGTTATGTTTACTAACCAGGGACGAACACTGTTCCAAAGGATTTTCTCGTCAAGTCAAACTGAAGAAGTTTCTTTTCAATTAAAGGCTCCATTGCTGGTATATCCCAAGAAGCTGACAATTACTAAAACAATAACGATATGAGTTGGCATAAATTGACTACTAAGGAAACTGCTGAAATAACCGGCACGACACTACAGGGATTACAATCGTCCGTGGCGAATCAAAGATTAATCGAAACCGGGCCTAATGAACTACAGGAAGGAAAAAAGAAAAGTGCAATGGCAATTTTTCTTTCACAGTTTAAAGACGTAATGATTTTGATTCTTTTAGCAGCTGCTGTTGTTTCGGGATTAGTCGGCGATTTGAAAGATACTATTGTGATTATGATAATTGTGTTGCTGAATGCAATTGTTGGGTTTATTCAGGAATACCGTGCTGAAAAAGCTATGCAGGCTTTAAAAAAAATGGTTACCATCCAGGCAAAAGTAATGCGTGATGGCAAACTTACCTCGTTGAGTGCTTCGCTTTTGGTATCGGGAGATATGGTCATATTGGAAGCAGGAAATGCAGTTCCTGCCGATGTCAGAATTACTGAATCCCACAACTTGCAAATAGAAGAAGCTGCATTAACCGGTGAGTCACATGCAGTGGAAAAAATCAGCGACATTATCGAACCGGAAATATTACCTCTTGGCGACAGAAAGAACATGGCATACAAAGGCACCTTTGTTACTTACGGACGTGGAAATGCAATAGTAGTAGCAACAGGGATGAAAACAGAACTGGGCCGTATTGCTACTCTTTTACAGGGCAAGGAACCACTCACTCCTTTGCAACAACGTATGGCTTCTTTTGGTAAAAAAATTTCTGTGCTGGCGGGAATGATGTGTGTATTGTTTTTTGTTGCCGGTTGGTTAAGAGGAGAAGATGTGGCAAGGATGATGCTCACAAGTATCTCACTTGCAGTAGCGGCCATTCCGGAAGCTCTGCCTGTGGTGATAACAGTTTCGCTTGCACTGGCAGCCAAAAAATTGATACGTTATAATACGCTTATCAGAAAATTACCTGCTGTTGAAACGCTGGGCTCCGTAACATATATCTGCACCGATAAAACGGGTACACTTACAAAAAACCAAATGTATGTTGAAACAATATTTGTGGGTGGCAAACTGTATGAACGTAAGGAATTAAATAATGTTTATCAGAAAGGAGAAATGGATTTACTGCTCCATGCTTTTGCATTGAATAATGATGCTACGGTAGGCGGGGATAATGTTATAAATGGAGATAGTACTGAAGTAGCTTTGATGCAGGTGGCACAAGAACATGGATTTGTAGCCGATACATGGCCCCGTGTGGGAGAAATTCCCTTTGATTCTAAACGGAAAATGATGACCACCTTCCATCCGTATAATGGTAAAATTATTTCTTTTACAAAAGGAGCACCGGATGAAATTCTGCGGCATTGCACAAATGTTGATTATCCGGCTATGTTACAGCAGGTAGATGATATGGCGGCAAAGGGACATCGTGTACTGGGATTTGCTATACGCCATTGGGAAAATGTACCTCAAAATCCCGATAGTGAACAGCATGAAAAGAGCCTTCATTTTATAGGATTATGCGGCATTATTGACCCGCCGAGGGAAGAAGTATTTGATGCAGTGGCACAATGTAAAACTGCGGGCATCACTCCTGTTATGATCACCGGGGATCATCCACTTACAGCTAAGACCATTGCAGAAAGGATAGGTATTCTAAGTGATTCAACTGATATAGTTATCACCGGTCTGCAATTATCGGAAATGGACAACGGAGACTTCCAGGACAAGGTTGAAAGAATAAAGGTATATGCCCGTGTTTCGCCTGACCAAAAGCTACAAATTGTGAAAATGCTGCAGCAGAAAGGGCATTATGTGGCAATGACCGGCGATGGCGTAAACGATGCGCCTTCATTGAAAAAAGCCAATATCGGAATAGCAATGGGCATTACAGGTTCAGATGTTTCAAAAGAGGCTGCACACATGGTATTGCTTGATGATAATTTTTCGACTATTGTAAAAGCGGTAAAAGAGGGAAGAAGAATTTATGACAACATACTGAAGTTTATTAAATTTTTAATGACTACCAATTCCAGCGAATTATTGACATTGCTTTTGGGGCCAATCATTGGTTTGCCTGTAGCATTACTGCCTATTCATATTTTATGGATCAACCTTGTATCAGATGGGTTGCCAGCCATATCGCTTTCATTCGATAAAGCAGAAAAAGATATTATGTCCCGGCCGCCCCGGCCACCACAGCAAAGCGTATTTGCTGAAGGCCGCGGAGTACATATCATTTGGGTAGGTATATTAATGGCAGGTATCGCATTATCGCTGCAAGCCTGGGCAATTCGCAACGACATGCATTGGCAAACGATGGTGTTTAATTTTTTGTGCCTCGGACAGTTTGCCCATGTTTTAGCGATACATACGGGTAAACATTCGTTTTTTCAGACTGCACTATTTTCAAATAAATTGTTGATAGTAGCCATTGCAATTAGCTTAATACTGCAAGTGGTGATAACGTATGTTCCATTCTTTCAGTCAATTTTTGAAACGGAAGCACTATCATTCTCTGAATTTGCGATTGTGGGAGCTTGCGCTTCAATTGTTTTCTTTGCTGTAGAAATGGAGAAATTAATTGCACGAAGAAAAACCAGGACATGATAAAAACAAAAACTTGCGAAAATGAGAATAGCAAAGAGATATTTATACATGTTACTTTTAGTTTTTATCGGTAATTACTGCTATTCCCAAGACTCAGATTTGGGCAGTTGGAACATCTTAAATGTGAAATACAAAATAAATGAAAATTGGAGTGTTTTCGGGGAGGCACAACTGCGTTCATTAAAATTCTATAGTAATTTTCATTATTATGAATTTAAAGGAGGGATATCTTATAAAGCTCATAAAAATGTAACGTTTACCTTAGGTGCCGGAGACTATGACACATATAGGGAAGGAGGAAGTTTTTTAAACCCAAAAAACAATGACGAATTCCGTTTGTGGCCACAAATAACTTTTACACAACCAATAGGAAACTTTAAGATAGAGCACCGGTATAGGGCAGAATTTCGATTTACCAGCAATGGGTTTAAAAACAGATTTAGATACAGATTAGGAAGTACGTTTCCTTTCGGAAAAAATAAATCAGGCTTCAAACCCTATCAAATTAATCTAAGTAATGAGATATTCTTTACAGACAAAGACCCCTATTTTGAAAGAAACAGGATTTTAGTTTCAGTAGGATACAGAATGACAAAGCAGACTACTTTTCAATTGGGATATTTACACCAATTTGATTATAAAATAAACGATGAAACGGGTCGTGATTTCTTACAAATAGGTTTCTACGTAGAGTTATTGAGGAAAATTAAAAAAATAAATAAAGGCTAAATTACAAAAAACACAAATTCTCCTTCCCAAAATCCGGCAGTTTATCATGCTAAAAGTGTGGATAAATCTCGGCCACCATCTCATCGGGATATTTAATAGTTACCACAGGGGTTCGCTTTTGATCACCTGCGAAAGTACGCCCTCGTACAATAAAATTTCTTTGATCTTATAATAGATGTTTTTACGGCCTTCGTCTTTTTCCAGTTTAGGTACAGGATTTACAAACAATGCCAGGTAACGGTATCTGGTTGCCACGCTGCATTCTTAATAGCATTGCGTACAGTTGCAACCACATTTTCTACACTGTCAAACTCTATATAGCTACTTTCCGATACAAAAAGTAATGATACCTGTATTCATTGATGTTTGAGAGGACGGGCAACAACAGGGCAACATGAAAACATAACCAAAAGAAGACAAGGATAAAATCTTTTCTAATTAAAAAACAGAAACTGTTTTGTAGTGACCTCTCCTGTTATTTCGCACAAATGTATTAATAATTTGGAAATCCTTTAATGCTTCACAATAATATTTACTGTATGGTTTTGCATAACCTTCACTGATCATTAATTCATTTAAGCAAGTACCATCTGCAAGAAAAACATAGGCCAGTGTTCTGCCATAAGCATCGATACCATTTTGTTTTTCCATTTGTATTGTTACAGAAGTACCAACCGGAGCAATTGAATTTAAAAAAGTTTTTGATTGCTGTCCTAACGATAAAAGTAATTGACCAGGCAAGTGGGTTTCTCTTTCATCCTGTTGCAGTTTTTTCGACCTCTTTATTTCAGGTGCATCAATACCTAAAAACCTTATTTCTTCTTCCTGCTTATTAAAAATATTCATTACAAAAATGCCATCCCCATCAACCACCTTAGTGATTTTGAGGTGCGTTTTTATAATTGACTGTCCGTATGCTTTGAATTGCATCATCTTGCTTCATTTAACTAACTGAATTACAGCGTATTGCAATGTAAATTTGTATTGAAAAAATGAATTTTCAAAATTAAAATTTAATATCATGGCAAAGCAAACAGGTTTAGTTCGTTACTCTGGTTCAATGGGCGGAGTAAGACATTTTAAAATCAAAGGTTTATCTGGCGACTTCGCAGGATTGAACGGTGGTCCTTCAGGAGATCAAATTAAAACGGCTCCTGAGTTTGAACGTACTCGTGAAAATATGAACGAGTTCGGCGGATGTGCTACTACAGGAAAATCCATTCGTGTTGGTCTCAGTCAGTTGGTGAAACAAATGAGTGATCCACAAATGACCGGAAGATTAACCGGTGTAATCAAGAAAATCAATTTGGAAGACCAAACAGAAGCCAGGGGTTACCGGGCAATTTTGATTTCACAGGAAAAGCAGTATTTGATTGGCTTTGCATTCGATAGGAATGTTAGCCTGGAAGGTGTGTTTACTGCACCTTATACATTGTCGAGTACTGTTGGCCGTGATAGCGGTACGTTTACTGTACCTGCATTCAATCCGGCAAACCTCGTGAATGCACCTGCTGGTTCAACTCACTTTCGTTTGATTCAGGCTTTGGCTTGTGTTTCTGATTTTGCTTACAATGATCAGACCGGAACTTATGAGCCAATTGATACGGCAAACAATGAACTTTCAGATGTACAGTATTCCGGGTACATCGATTTGTTCACTCCGGTAGCAGCTCCAACTGTTATAACAGCTACACTGCCAGGATCGCCTACACTTACTGCTGATGCAAGTGTGTTGCAATGTATTGGCATTGAGTTTTATCAGCAAGTAGGACCTAACTACTATCTGTTTAACTCAGGTAATGCCCTGAAGATTCAGGATATTTTTTAAGGATTGAATATCTACTCTGTTGTGAGCTCCGGATTCTTCCGGGGCTTTTTTTTTATAATGCAATTCCAAAAAAATCATTGTGTGTTGAATCATGGTGCTTTTAACCTCGGGTTAGGGTTGGCTTATGGTCGAAATGCAGTCAGAATAAAAACAAGTCAGGGTAAAAGTGCAAAGCCCCTAAAAGGGCAATGCACAAAACTGACGGCGGCCTGATGGAAAGCACCACAGATACCAACCGCAAGCAAGCTGATAAACGGAACAGCCAACTAACGGACGGTAATGAATACGATGGCGGCGAAAATGCCGACTGAAAACTACCTGCGGAACTGATGGAACCGAGAATAAAGAACTGCTGAATGGACAAACTGCCAAACTGCGACTGGTGATGATACGAAGCTGCTTTTGCATAACTGTGAATTTTTATAAGCATCTCTCAGCGAAGGCAGATAAAAAAACCAAAAGGAAACGGAATAAAAGATGGGTCTGTGTGCCGGGGCTGTGTTTATACCGTAGTCTTTTTGTTTTTTTTGTTGGGTTTGTGCGGGGGGCTGCCGTAGCTATTTTTGCTTAATAAAAAACACATTGGCAAAAGTTGTATCAATTCAACAGGTCGTGAAGGATGTAAAAAAAGCGGCCATCCCTGATCGCTTTAGTTTAGTACTCACATGGTAGCATCATACAGCCATCTACCAGCCAAACAGTTGCCATGTCATAAGGGAAATCGCTGAATGGAATTTCCTGACTGGTTACTTTGTTGTGATTGCCATCTGTAGCAAGGATTGTAAATACATTATCCTTTACCCGTTTTAAATCCCACACCTGGAAACGTTCAAGATTAATTTCCTTGTGGCATTGATGGCTAATAATTAAATCAATCAGCCAGTAAGCTGAATTTGATTCTGCTAACTCCTTAACACCGTCAGTGTAAAGCATCAAAGATGGCCTGTGGCAATAGAAATTTTCTGAACCATTGCTACTGCCGAAATTGTCATTTGCGTTTGTCATTGTAATAGTTTTTTTTAATAAATATTTCCAAAAGAAAAAAGGAAAAAAAAGAAAGCAGTTGTATTAGCAATGCAGATAAAAAAACCAAAAGCAGAAGCCGCATAAATGATGGCTCTGTGCGTTGGGGCTGTGTTTATGGCGGCTGTCTTTTTGTTTTTTTCGTTAGCTTTGTGCGGATGGCTGCATTGATATTTTTGCGGTCTTTTTTTATACTTTATTTTTTTGGTTGGTTTTTCAACGAACGTACTTATCTAATTCAAATTTTTCCTGTTGTATTTCTGCCTTTTGTTATTAATGCCCTTCGGCTACGCTCAGGATTCCAACTGTTCACTTCCTGCTGTAACTGCCGACCAGCGCCCCCCACTGCGCCCTTGG
>JBKJMZ010000005.1:0-16650 GCA_046596255.1 Ferruginibacter sp.
ACTATTACGGCCACCACCCATGTAGAATTCAAAATCCACATCATTTTTGTTTGCAAAAATTTTTTCAAGCTTTCCCTCATTCGCATCCAGCGCCACCGGCTGGCACCAGCCAGCTAAATGAAAACACAAACAAACGATCAATAAGTAAAAGGGTCTCATGTTTTTAAAAATAGTGATTATAAACCAATTTTTGGCCGCTTACCCATTCATTCCTCCTTCTTTTAAAATCCCAAAAACCCATGACCAGGAAGAATACGGCATATCCAAAAGAGGTCAGGCAAATACGGTTAAGCCGGGACTTCAAAGCAGGAACATTTTTGTACACATGAAAGTTGTAGGGCATAAAATGGGCATTTTAATCCCCCGGTTTTCCACAAAATTTGCATGGTAGCCTCTTAAATTGATATTACATATAATTTGGCACAGTCCTTTCATTATTTTCAGATGAATTGAACAAGCAGCTTTCACATTAATATACTACAATGAACACACAACACATAACACCCCGGTTTCATCACAGGCTTCACCTGTATCTCTTAAGGCGACTTGTAATTTTTGCCAATGTTATGGGGCTATCTACCTATTTATTTCTACGCATTATTTTTTACGATCTGTCCTTCCTGTTGCAGGATGAATTCGTTATTGCACTCCGGATAATTGCCTGGTCAACCGGGATAGCTGTGGGTATTAGTTTTTTAATATTTGCGGGGCATGGACTGTCTTACCTTATACGGAACAGGAAACCAATTAAATTTCCTTCGATGATGCATGTAGGGGAGACTTCGACCAATAAAAATAGGGCTATGTAAAAGTAGTAACATGGGTAGGGTAATAAAAAAATTATGTAAGCTTGTAAACAACCAGCCATAAATTATTTTTAATGATCTCAACAACGCAGCCTTTACCCCGTTTTGTACTCATTCTCTTTTTGCTTTGCCTTGTATTTACAGAATTACATTTTGCAAAACCTTTTTTAGTGCCACTGTTGCTGGGTGGTATGTTCGCCATGTTATGGCTGCCACTAGCCCGATGGTTAGAGGCTTAGAGGTTTTAACCGGGTGATGTCATCCCTGTCCTGTGTACTTATCCTGGTTGTTATCCTGGCTTGTATTGGAGCGTTGATCAGTTGGCAGGTCTCCGAATTAGCTAAAGATCTTGCGGGTACACACGATTTTTTTCAAGAAACCATGCAAAAACTGAAAAGCTCTATCAGTAAACATGTAGGCATTTCCAGGCAAACCCAGGAAGAATTCATAAACAAGCAAAAGGAGTCTGGTTCGGGAGATGCAGGTAAAGCTGCAGCCGCAGTTTTAGGTTCTATCATGAGCTTTTTGGTAAATACTTTGTTGGTATTGGTTTATATGTTCCTGTTGTTATACCTGCGCCTGCATATAAAACAGTTTATTTTAAAACTGGTACCTCAAAGCCAATATCAAAAAACAAACACAATCATTAGGGATTCAACTGAGGTTGTGCAGCAAATAACTCTTTGGCCTTGCAAAAATGATCGTATTGCTGTGGGTCATGTATGGAGTTGGATTTTCAATAGTGGGAGTAAAAAATGCATTGTTCTTTGCTTTTCTTTGCGGTTTGCTCGAAATAATCCCTTTTGTAGGCAATATAGCAGGAACCAGCTTTGCCATTCTTGCATCCCTCTCCCAGGGTTCAGGAACTAATATGGTAATCGGTATCGTGGTCACTTATGCCATCGTGCAGTTTTTACAAACTTATATTCTTGAACCTTTGGTGGTGGGTGCCAAGGTAAAATTAAACCCTTTATTTACCATTATCGGGATCGTGGTGGGTGAACTGGTATGGGGTATTCCAGGAATGGTTTTGGCCATACCTGTACTGGGCATGATCCGTATTATCTGCATCCATGTAGATGCATTAAAACCATATGGCTTTTTGATTGGGGAAGAGAAAAAGAAAAAAGGGCCTGGACTGATTGATAAAATTAAAGGCTGGTTCAAATAATAACTATCTCAATTATTTTGATCTAAGGAGTAAGGTTAAGGGAAAGACAATCTTTCCAATATTCACTGATATTCTTTAAAATCCGTGATATTGGTTATTCCAAATAGATAACTAAAAATTTTGATGAGTGGTAAAAACCTTTTAGGTTTACAATTGTTTTTCCATTTACTTTCACTTATCCAAAACTTACTCATGCCCACTAAAGAGGAAATAATAGAGCAGCTTACGGAAAACAATGATGAACTGGAAAATTATTTTCGCAATACCATCATACCGCAATTATTCATTGATGCAGACCTGATCCTGCGCAAATTCACTCCACCGGCTATGAAGCAGTTCAGCCTTACGATTACTGATGTGGGCAGGCCCATGGCCGAGATTCATGATAATTTCCGCTTCCCTTCTTTTTTAGAGAATATCCAGTCGGTTATGGATAGTAATGAAATTCTTGAAAAAGAAATTCAAACCTCTGATATGCGCTGGTACCAGATGAATATCATTCCCTATATAAAAATTAAGGATAATAAGACCAATGGGGTGATCGTGACCTTTGTTGAAATAACTTACCGCATCAAAGACCTTAAAGAGCAGGAGAAATTAATTTCCGATCATGAGACATTACTTGATACCCTGGCTCATGATATCACGAATCCGCTAACGAATGTAATCCTGGCATTTGATCAGCTTAAAGCCATAGGGCACAACGATAAGGAAGAATTTGAGTCGTTGATGAGCATTGTGGAAAGGGCTTTAATTAAAATGCGGGACCTTATCCAGGAATTAAGTGGGAACAGGGAGGAGGAATATAAGTACAAGACCCATGTGGAACTCCTCAATATTGAACATATACTGGAAGATGTACGGCTTACCCTTAGTGAGGATATTATTTCCACGGGCACAAGGATCAGAACAGTAATAAACGTTTCCGAAGTGATATTTTCCAGGAGAAAACTAAGGAGCATCATTTATAACCTGCTGAACAATTCCATTAAGTACAGATCACCCGAAAGAAAGCCTGAATTGCTTATAAGTACAAATAGAGAAGGAGACTATATAACCATCAGCATAACAGATAATGGTATTGGTATCCCTGCAGATAAACAGGAAGCCGTTTTTTCAAAGTATTACCGGGTTGATAATTCCCTGGAAGGCTCTGGTATTGGTTTGTACCTGGTAAGAGAATTGGTGATCAATGCCGGAGGAAAGGTTGTAATGGAAAGTGAACCGGATAAGGGCACACAGATCAGGATCTATTTAAAAGAGGCTTAAAAACCTATCCGCTGGATGCTTGCATAAGGTCTGCAGAACTGCTTAGCCGCCCGGCAGGGCCTTGTAGGTTTAGCGCAAGGGCAGCGTTGAAACTTATAGGTTTGCCATCCCAGGTTCATTATCTTCCAGTACCTGTTTAAACCCTTCCCGGGTCTTTATTTCAGAAACAATAAGGTCAATATATTTCTTTGCCAATTTTCTTTGGTCGGTTTCCGCACCTATCCCTGATAAGGTCATATAATACTCCGTACTCTTCATGAGCATTTCCACCAATTCGCTTAATGTTATATGTTTTAGGTCCGGCTGCATAGGGTTAAAAATACTGCTTAAATCAATGTATTGCAATTACCCGATACTAAAATGACATTAGCATGATAAAAACAAGCAATGGTCCATGTTCATCATTGGTAAATTTTAAGCTTTAAATACGACCTTGTATTAGCAGCAACGGCTTGTTACAGGTTTAGCATTACAGCATTCATGCCGGCCTGCTGTTTCAGGTTGCTGATACTGGTATCATAATTTCGCCAGGCATTACCACCGGTTGTGTACAGACGGTTATCATTGGGCATGTTCACCGTCAGCACAGTTGCAGAGGTATCTATGCGGCTAATATCGCCGGTGCCCTTTGGTAAAACGATGATCACCTTCCAGATATAGGCAGGCACTGTTATCCGGCCCGAATCGATGGTTGAATAAAACAGGTTACTGGTATTATAGCCTCCCTGTACGTAATTGCCCATAAATACATAAGCTTCCTTAGTTGAGGCTACCAGTGTATTCCGGGTAAAGTCTTCCAGTGTAGCCCATGGGCCCTGGTTTAGTCTTGGACTCTGGGGAATCATATTCGTCATTAAAAAGGTGGAGGAGTTGGCAGGTAAGGAAACTGAACGGTGGGCACTGTGACAGTTATGCCCACGGTCAAATCCGCTACCGCTGTAGCTGTTGCTTTTTACCTGGTACCACCCCCCAAAGGCAGTGCCTGGTCGGGCCTGAAATCATCCTGCCTTGAGGTTACGCCAATATCCAGGTAGGCCTGTAAATGCCAGGCCACCCATACCGGCATGGCCCTGCTCTGGCTGTAAGCAATTTTATAATAGCCGTTGTTCTTTAAATAATTTTCAGGCATGCTGGTGGATGTCTGGGCATTGGTAGGGTTGCCTAACAGTAAGGAGGTCATTACCAGTAAGCCCGGTGGGAGGTGGTGGTGGCGGTGCAATAATATCTTCTGTATTCTTTTTACAGGAAACGATGAACAGCATTGTCGAAATGCAAATGATACATGCCAGGGGTGATTTTATTTGCCCAAGGTAAGGAAAGGATTTATCCAAATGTATTCGGATGCAAAAAAATAAGATCCACTGGCAATTACAGGAATTATTACTTAATTATTTTTATTTTTATGGACAGCTTGCAATGCGTAATTCTGAAAATGATCCTTAATTATAAATCGATGCAATATGAAAAAGATATTATTAACTGTTGCTATTATTGTTTTTGCAGTCATGCAAAATTATGCGCAGACTAAAGTTGAGATTGAAAGACGATAAGGCAACTTGAGCAATTTTCAGTTACAGGGATCTTGAATGCTGATACCAATGTGCTAAAACAGGTGTGGGCTCCGCAATATATTGTCAATACTCCCCGTAATAATATTTCACCCAGCAGGGATGCTGTTTTCCATAATCAAAGAGCCGGGTTAATAAACTATAGCATTTTTGAAAGGAATATTGAAGAGATCCGGATACTGGAGGATATAGTTATTACGATGGGGAATGAAATATTTGTTTCAAAAATTGATATCCCCGAAGCAAAAGCTGGCCAGCCAATTAAGAGAAGATTTACAAATGTGTGGATGAAAATGAATGGAACCTGGTTACAGGTAGCCAGGCATGCTTCTATTATATGCCCCTGATACAAAACTTATGTTTCATCAATTTTAAAATAGGCTTGCACGCATCGATCCATAGCTTTTCAATATAACATACCGTTACCAAAGATTTTCCGCTTGCTTTTGTAACCGGTAATTTGTATTTTTCTTACTAAATCAAACAATATGAAAAAGATAATGATCACCGCATGCCTGCTGGTAGTGTTTGCCTGCACAGGCCTTGCCCAGCAAGCAGATTACAGGGTAGTATTTGATATGAGTACCCGCGACTCTGTAAGTCAGCAGGCGCTGGTACGGGAACTTGAACTTATCAGAAAATATAACCCCGCTGCAAAACTGCAAGTGGTTGTGTATGGCCAGGGACTGCCCATGGTTTTAAAGAACAGGACTAAATATGGCGATGCCATTAAACGCATACTGGAAGATAAGAATACGGAAATCAAAGTATGTGCTTTTACCCTGCAACGTTTCGAAGTGAAAGAAGCGGATCTTTTACCGGGGGTTAAGGTAGTTTATGATGGTATTTACGAAATCATTACTAAACAGCGGGAGGGCTGGGGATATATTAAAGTGGCGCATTAAAAAAAATAAAATGTAAAAATTAAATATTCAAAAACGAGCCGGTTAAAATAGCAAGTTGTATTTTTTTGTGTTTTGATTTTTGACTTTTTACCTTTTTATTCCATTGGGATACTCCGTAATGCTTTTTCAATTTTCTCCAGCACCAGCTCCAGGTCAAATGGTTTTTCGATGAAATCATTTGCATCAGATAGTTTAAAATCTTCCAGGAGCGTTGCGGTTGCCGAGATCAATATGACCGGTATATCCCGAATGATCGATTTTATTTCCTTGCAGATAATCCTTCCATCCTCACCATTCAGCCTTACATCCAGGAGAATGATATCAGGATGAAAACTAAGGAAACTTTTGTCGAGGGCGTTCTTCGATTCTGCACAACACACTTCGTAGCCTTTAAGCTTAAGAAACTGTGAAAGAAAATCAAGTACAGTTTCAGAATCGTCAACGATCAAAACCTTTGGCATAATGTTTGTTTTTTTTACATTATTATAACGTTTTTCATTATAATCTACGAAGCTAAAATAAATCTCTTTAATGTGAAGTAAAAAGCCCTATAATTAAAATCTTTTTACAATTTTAATGGAATGATTCTTTAAGTTCACATTATATAAAAAAATGACTTATTAGAGGGATAAAAAATTAAGTTTTCGCATTCATTATAATTACCTTTACTTAAACAAGGACAAATTATGCAAGCGAGTACATGGGAATCAAAAAGAATAGCCGCACTTCATAAATACGAATTGCTTGATACACCTCCTGACGGGAGCTTTAATAAAATGGCTGAACTTGCTGCAAAAATATTCAATGTTCCAATTGCTATAATTAGTTTGGTTGATACTGATAGAATATGGTTTAAATCACATTTCGGTCTTGAATTAAACCAGATAAGCCGGGATCCGGGTTTATGTGCTTCTGCTATATTAAGCAATGATGTCTATTTAATAGAAGATGCTAAAAATGATCCCCGCTGTTTAACAAACCCTTTAGTTGTGGGTGAGTTTGGATTACAGTTTTATGCAGCAGCTCCCTTAACTACCTCCGAAGGTTATAATCTCGGAACCTTTTGTATAATTGATAAAAGACAGCGTCATATTAATTCCGATCAACAGTTAATGTTGAAACAAATGGCCAGTATAATAGTAGATGAGATTGAACTACGCCTTCACTCCAGGAATCTTATTAAAGAATACACTTCACGTTTAGCCGAACAGAAAGGGTCACACAATTAATTTTCTTACAAATGGAAAGTTGGTATGCTTTAACCCATTGGTGATCTCAGTTTTAAGCCGGTATATATGTATTATTACGATAGAAAATAAACTACAAAACATTCATTCCTCCTATTACAAAATCTAATTAAAATAGGTTGCATCTTTACATTGTTTAAAAATCCAAACGTCCCTATCTCTGAAATTATTCAATCCCTATGAAAATGATGGCCCTTAAACCGCCATTAACGAACATTCTATGAAAACCTTCTGCAAAGAAGGTTTTTTTTATTTTTTCACATGCATACTATTCCGGTATTTAGCTTAACCTGTTGCGGCAGGAAGTATTTTCTTATGTAGCTGTAGTTGCATTGTGGTATTATACGGTATTATTTTTTGTGGTATGGCAAATGATAAAGTATCAAGTCTGTCTGCCTTTGATCGCTATGTTAGTAAATCGAGGTATATTTAAACTACAAAACATTTGTTTACTTAAACCAACATAATCTATCAAAATGTATTTCCTACAGGTTTCGCAAGGAATGGACTGGAAGTCGCTGCTTTTGGGAAGCGAAGACTGGAACTTTCTGCCGGAGACAGCCCTCCGCACTTTAATCATGTTCTTAGTTATTGTTACCGCATTGAGGGTATTGGGAAAACGGGGTATTAAACAATTATCGGTATTTGAATTGGTGGTGATCATTGGGTTAGGTTCTGCAGCCGGGGATCCGATGTTTTATAAAGACGTAGGCCTGTTGCCTGCTTTTGTAGTATTTGTTATGATCATTACCATGTACCGGATCATTATTTATCTTGTTGGAAAAAATAAAAAATTTGAATTACTGGTAGAAGGTAAACCTGTTTGTCTGATTAAAAACGGTGTGTTCTCTATTGAAAATTTTAAAAAAGAGGCACTTGGTGAAGATGAATTTTTTGCAGAGTTACGCCAGCAGAGTGTTTCACAACTGGGGCAAATAGAAGAAGCTATTGTTGAATGTTCGGGAAACATCAGTATATTTTTTTATAGGGATGAAGATGTTAGGTATGGCCTGTCGGTAATGCCGCTGGCCCTTGATTCAGCAATTTTAAAAATAAAAGAGCCGGGTCATTATTCCTGAATCTTTTGCGGCTACACCGAAAAATTTGTGCCTGCAAACAAAACTATTTGCCCCAGTTGTAAAAAAACTAAATGGGTAAAAGCCAGTAATAAAAAACGTATCAAGTAATTGTGTAATGGCTGCTATATTCCGCATTGATACATAAATAATATTTATAATAGGAGAACCGGCTATACCGGTTCTTTTGTATTGGGGTATAGTTTAATAAAAATTTATCCACATTAGTATAATATAGAACTCTGTCTACAACATTTTTTGCTGGATGCCCGTTAATTAAAAAAACCTAAACAATATCCACACATGAGATCTTTTTACGCCGCATTCATTTGCCTGCTTATATCCACTTTTTTCAGTTACCAATCTTTTTCTCAACTACCGGGCTTCATTAACCGCCAGGCAACCAATGCTGCCGGAAGAACAGTTTTAGATCCGAATAACGATGGCTATACTTCATTAACTACGGCAGGGTTTGGTAATAATGATGTAACCCAGTCGGAAATAAGTTTCCAGGCCATACGGGCTTATTCCATAGAACCATACAGCGATTTACGGCGTGGGCCCAATCATTCTTACAGCGATTTTGTACCCGATTCATCAGGTAATGGTGTGTATCATCATTTTTCGGCAGCGCAAAATATTATTTTCCGTATGCGTATGGGTCGCATTATGCCGGGCTCTAAAGGTTACAGTATATTAATGGATACTGATCGTAAATTTGGGGCAACGGGTGCTAATGCCGATCCTAATTATCTGCCTTCAACAACAGGTACAAACGGTAATCCTGGCTTCGAAATAGAAATTGTACTTGAAACCAATTTTCGTATTGCAATATATAATGTAGATGGTACTTCCTCCCCGGTACTGGTTAAGCAGTACCTTAACTGGCAGGAAATGTCGCAGGTATCGATCGCTTCCACCAATGATGATGCGGATCCTGATTTCCTGATCGATTTTTATATTCCTTTCAGCGACCTGCAGGCAGCACCTTTTAATTTAACAACCGCTTCTTCAATCAGGATGAGTGCTACTACAGTGATGTCGCCGCAGGCAGCTATTGGCGGACCACGCTCTGATATTTATGGTACCTCAGGAGATAGCTATGAAGATTTTATCGTTGGGCAGCCGGCCTGTCCTATATTCAATACGCCGGCTAATTGTATTACAGCTATGTGCACTTCCGCTCCCCTGGTCAATTCACCAATCAGCACAGGTACAGTAAATATTAGCGGAACATGGACAAAGTCTGCACTCACAGCAGCTGCAGGTACTGCAACAATTACTGTTTATAAAAATGGAGGATCAGTAGGTACGGTTACTGCTGTAACATCGGGTTCTACCTGGACATTAAACAATATTGCATTGATCAATGGCGATATCATTACTGCAAAAGCATTGGCCACTAATGAATCGATGTGCTTAACGAGTAATGCTGTAGCCGCATCAACCTGCAATGCTTCCAATATTCCGGCAACGCCCATTTTGACATGTACCAGCGGCAGTAAAGGAATTGATGCAACCAACTTAAGTACGGGGTGGACAGTGCATGTTAATAATTTAACCCGTAACGTTTTCGATAATAATGTCACCAATGCTACAGGGTTGTTTGGTACAACTACGGGCACAAGTCCCAATATTAACTGGACATTTTCCGGGGGCTGCAGCACGGGGGCCCCACTCAATTCAGGATCATATAAAGTGTATTATACCAATAATGCCACAGGCTGTAATTCATTGCCCGCTTATTTCTGTGCTCCCGGTAATGGGGGCACTGCAATGGACGTGCCATTGACTGTACCCATAATAACAGCTCCTGCAAACTCAATTTTTACTACTGCTACCAAAACCATCTCCGGTACAACAGATGCAACCGCAACTGTTAGTTTATATGTTAGTGGCCTGAATGTACAGACGGTTACAGCAACAGGAGGAATATTCAGTTTTACAAATCTTAACCTGCTAAGCGGGCAGCAACTTTATATTGTTACCGAATTAAATACTGGTGTTGTAAGCACAAGTAAATGTGCAAACCAGACAGCAGTTTTTACAGTGAGCTGTTTTACCCAAACGCCCGTGATCAATATTGATAACAATAGCCAGTTAAAAGCAACATCGCCAATTGCCGGTACATCAACCGAAACTTCAGGTACTTTGATAAGAATATATACATCAACCAATACATTGGTTGCCACAACTGCAGTACAGGCTAATGGTAGCTGGTCAACGGGTAATGCCGGTACAACACCTGCAATCTATAATGCCATTGCAGCTACCAGCTACTATGCCAATGCCCAAAACGGCGCATGTGGCATTAGTGGAAACACAGCAAGCTTTGCATCAGTAACGGCAACAGCAAACACAAGATGCGGAACTATTACAGGACCGGTAACCCCCGGCGTTGCTACAATATCGGGCACGCTTACGGGCTCATTCAGCACGTCAACAGTTAACCTGTATTTAGATGATCAGCTCATTGGTAGTTATGTAACTTCAAACAGCGCATGGGGACCAATAACCGTTAACTCAACGCCAACAAACACATTATACTCCAATGGCGTTTTGTCAATTGGCGTACAGGAAAGTGGAAAACAGGAAGTGATCTGTCCCGCATCGTTAACGATAAGCTGTTCACCATCACCTGTATCGCCTTTATATACACCAACGGTTTCCAATATTTTCCGGAATCAAACCATAACCTATTCCATAAGCAATGCCTCATCAGGATCTTTTTATGCTATAGCAGATTCTACAACGGGGCAGTCGTTAGGCCAGGGTAAATGGGCAACAGCAAACGGTTCTCTCTCGATCACTACAAATCCATTTACAACCGCAGGCTCGTTTAAAGTAGTATTCAAATCAACTTCATTATCCGGTGTAACCTTGTGCAGTGCAGTTTCTTCAACCGGTACAGTTAATGTTAGTACTACCACTTTACCATTAAGCCTTTTACAGTTCAAAGGGAAAAAACAAACAAATGGTATTTTACTGGAGTGGGTAACAGCCAATGAAAGCAATGTGCATTATTTCGGGATCGAGCGAAGCGCCAATGGATCTGTTTTTGTACAATTGAACAGTGTTGCCGCAACAGGCAACAGCAGCACCAACAAGTCTTATTCATTTATTGATACAGACCCGCTTGCAAATACCAATTATTACCGCTTAAGAATGGTTGATAATGATGGTAAATACAGCTACAGTAACGTGGTTGTAATTACAGGAACTAAAATAGAAAAGATCATTATCAATAAAATAAATCCTAATCCTTTTAAAACGGAGATCAATATAGATATCAGTTTATTGCAACATCAAACCCTTACGGTGCAGTTGGTTGACCTTGCAGGAAGGGTTTGCGCAACCCGCACTTTTACCGGCGCAAGAGGAGATAATAAACTGGTACTTGATAAACTGGCTGAGCTAAACTCCGGAATTTATTTCATCAAGATCATTGCTGCAGATGAGATATTGCAACAGAAAGTGCTGAAGGCAAACTAATAATTTCATACGATAGGTTATACACAAAAGCCAGGTTCGCCTGGCTTTTTCAATTTTGTTTTGATCTTTATACTTTCTTAACGCGGATGATCACCCCTTTTGAAACAGGCGTATTGCTTTTATCTGCTACGCTGTTTATGGGCACCAGCACATTTGTTTCGGGGAAATAAGTAGCCGTACAACCCTGTGGAATAGGATAGGGGACAACAATGAATTGATGCGCTGTTCTTATCATGCCATCAGCATCATTGATAATATCAACCACATTTCCTTTTTTCAGATCAAGGTTGTTCATGTCGGCCTGGTTCATCATAATAACCCTGCGCTCATTATAAATACCGCGGTAACGGTCATCCAAACCATAGATGGTTGTGTTGAACTGGTCATGGCTGCGAATGGTCATCATGATCAATTCACCAGGTGCAGGCACAATAGGCTCATTAATGGCGATATTGAATTGTGCTTTGCTGCTATGCGTATTATAGTTTCCATCACGGTTGCAATTTGGTAAATAAAAGCCCCCAGGTTTTCTAACCAATTCATTGTATTGATCAAAACCAGGAATGGTTCTTTCTATATCATTACGGATATGATCGTAATGCTGGAGATACTTATCCCAGGTTATTGCACATTTATTTCCAAGCGTTGCTTTGGCAAGCATGCACACAATAACAGGCTCACTGAGCAGTGTAGCCGAAACCGGTTTTAATACTCCCTTTGACTGCTGCACAACACTCATTGAATTTTCGCAGGAAACAAACTGTACTTCGCCGTTCAGCTCATCCTTGTCGCTTCTTGCAAGGCATGGGAGTATGATCGCTTCTGCACCATGCACCAGGTGGCTGCGGTTTAATTTTGTAGATACCTGTACGGTGAGTTTACATTTGCGTAATGCATCGGCAGTGAAGCTTGTATCTGGTGTTGCAGAAAGAAAATTTCCACCCATGGCCAGGAAGATCTTTGCTTTTCCTTCATGCATGGCTTTAATGCTGTCTACTACATCATATCCAAATTGTTGGGGCGGAGTAAAACCAAAATTATCCTGCAACGACCTCAGGAATTTTACCGATGGCTTTTCATAGATGCCCATAGTACGGTCGCCCTGTACATTGCTATGCCCACGAACAGGACAGGTACCTGCACCGGGTTTGCCGATACTGCCTTTCAGCAATAACAGGTTCACAAGTTCTTTGATGGTATCTACTGCATTCTTATGCTGTGTTAATCCCATAGCCCAACACGCAATGATCTTCTTTTTATCTTTTAAAATAACAGCTGTTTCTTTTATTTGTGCAAGGTCAATACCCGATGCCTTTACAAGTTGATCCAGGTTTTGCTGTTGCAGGTGCTTTGTAAAAGCTGCATACCCATCAGTATTCTTTTCAATAAAATCAAGATCGAAAACAGTACCGGGAAACTTTTCTTCTTCGGCTATCAACAATAATTCTATTGCTTGCAAAAGCGCCATATCGCCATTGATCTTTACCTGCAGGAAGATATCTGTAAGTGTGCTGTTGATACCCAGTATACCTGCAATTTTTTGCGGGTTATTAAAACCCATTAAACCTGTTTCAGGCAATGGGTTAATGGAGATGATGATGGCGCCGTTTGCCTTTGCTTTTTGCAAGGCAGTAAGCATGCGGGGATGATTGGTACCGGGATTTTGTCCAAGAATCATGATCACTTCAGCTTCATACAGGTCTTCCAGTTTTACAGAACCCTTGCCGATACCCAATGATTCGCCTAAAGCCACACCGCTGCTTTCATGGCACATATTACTGCAGTCGGGTAAATTATTGGTACCGTATGCCCGTACAAAAAGCTGGTATAAAAAAGCGGCTTCATTGCTTGTGCGGCCCGAAGTATAAAAGATAGCTTCATCAGGTGATGCCAGTGCATTAAGTTCAGCAGCGATCTTATTAAATGCTTCTTCCCAGCTAATGGGCTGGTAATGCGTTGCACCCTTTGGTAAAAACATAGGTTCAGCAATGCGGCCTTTCTTACCAATTTCATAATCGGTCAATGCTGCCAGTTGATGCACTGCATGGGTTTTAAAAAAATCTGCACCGATCGCTTTGGCTGTAGCTTCATCGGCTATAGCTTTTGCGCCATTCTCACAATATTCGCCGAGGCGGCTGCGGTCATCATCCGGATCTGGCCATGCACAGCTTGGGCAATCGAACCCATCTTTTGTATTGAGTTTATTGAGGGCTTTTAGTCCACGCCATAATCCTGCTTCAGCAAGAATATGTTTAAAGGATTTTATCACCGCAGGCACCCCCGCAGCAGCTTTCTGCACAGGGCCCAGGGTTAACCCCGTAAATTTTTCAGGGTTTTCTGCAGCGGGGATATTTTTATTTTCTTCCGGATTCATTAACAGGTGCTGTTTGGGTTCTCGTAATTATCCCGCTGGTCTTCGGTGGTTTCATCAAGACAAACAAAATCTTTTTCGAGTAAAAGATACAAGGATCTGTTATCTGTTACTGGCATGTTTGCATTAATACCTATTACGCTATTCTCCGGCCAGTCTTTTGTGAATGCTGTGGGAACAAACATGGTTATCGTATTTGCTTCCATTGCTGCTGATAAAGTTTCTGTATCAGCAACAGCCTGCAAGGCATAGGTAAATGTATTGTTCCCAAAGGCTGTTTGCTCCTGGAGGTAGCCGATATTGGCCAATAAACTTACTTCTGTTTTCGTAAGCCTTATTCTTATGGAATTTCCTTTGATGCGTAGTTTCATATATATATATATTTATCGCCGGAAAGACGGGAAGACGGGTAAGCGCCTTACCGGCTTCCCGGCAAATCCCTATAATAGAATTCGTTTATTACCGGTATAAACATTAAAACGCTCATTACGTAAAAACCCAATTAAAGTTATTCCTGCTTCATTGGCCATGTCCACTGCCATGCTTGATGGTGCGCCAACTGCAGCAATTATTTTTATACCTGCCATCACCGCTTTTTGAACCAGTTCAAAACTGGCCCGCCCGCTTAAAAATAAAATACAATTGTTTAAAGGCAGTTCTTTTTTTAAAAATGCACCACCTATTATTTTGTCGAGTGCATTATGCCTTCCTACATCTTCCCTCAACATGATGAAATTTCCATCCAGGTCAAACAAAGCACTTGCATGAATACCGCCTGTATCTTCAAAGATGAGTTGCTTTTCCTTCAACTTATGGGATAAATTGTAAAAAATGGCTGTATTAACAAAGATCTTATCCTGATCATTATTGAATTTAGACACCGTTGTAATAGCATCTATGCTGGCCTTGCCACAGATACCGCAACTTGATGTGCTGTAAAAATTCCTTGTGGCATTAACAAGCATGGGTATCACATTTTCTGGCAATGTAACCAATACCCGGTTCTCATCCGGCTGTTTTATTCCCGGTATGGTTGCTGCGCTTTGTATAATGCCTTCTGTAAATAAAAAACCTGCGGCTAGTTCTTCGTCATTGCCAGGTGTGCGCATGGTAACCGCAATATTCTTTTGCATGTATCCATTAGCAGTGCTGTATGCAAGTATGATTTCCAGGGGCTCTTCCACAGCAACCTTATCTTCAGCATCAGTTATAATACCCGCATTTATTCTTTGTATGTTGATATGTACAGCCTGGTTAGCCATGAAGATAAAATTAGTGAAAGAAAATGGATGCTGGATACTGGATAGGTGCAAATCACATAAATTTCACGCAGAGGACGCAGGGGGCAGAGAAAACAGAGAAAACAAAAAGGACTGCTGCGTAATCCGCTTCTCAGCGTACTATGCGTTAAATACTGCTTTACAGCAACCTCATTGTGTGTTGATTATTTTGTATGCTTCTTTGTATGCTTCCGGGCTATCAACACTTTGTATGCTTTTTAACTGTTGGGGGCGGTATTTCACGGCGTTGTTTCTAATTAAGAATTGTTGAAGAGCGTATTGTTTGTTTTCATACATTGTTTTCAAAGCCGTAGCCAAGAAGTTTGGATACCAAGCCAGTAATGGCTCATACAGATCTTCCTGCTCATTATAAAAAGCAGCAGGGTGACCGCTTTTACAGTTTGCTGAAAAATGCTGGAGGTCTGTCGGAGTTAAAAATGGATAATCACAGCCAATGAACAGTATATCCTTTCCAGGAAACTGATCAAAAGCATTAAGCAAAGCAGCTATGGGGCCTGTGTTTTGATAAGCATCGTGATCGGTTAAAAAATTATAGCCTGCTTCGATTGAATTTGCCTGTTCATTATTACAGGAAATAAAAACCTTTTCACAAAACTGCTGCAGCATTTCATAAACATGGTATCGCTGGGGCTTACCATAATAATTGAGCATACTTTTATCCGTACCCATGCGGCTGCTGCTACCACCACATACAGCGAGTCCGTATGCACTTATTATCGGGGTATTACTCATCTACTCAAAAATATGCATATTATTAACGCTTTTAATTTGCATGTGCAACCTTTTCTGTATAAAAGGGATTTATACTTATAAAGTAACCATACCTGTTTATTTTCAATGGATAGATCTGCACTGACCATGTTCTCACTGGGTTATCTTGTTAACAGGAAGGGGGATTATTTTGAAAAGAATACCTTTCGTGCAGGAGCAGGCCAGATTTCTTTGTTCAAAGACAAAATAATACTTGAATCATTGTTTAATTTCAACAATCTGTTTAAAGGCGTAACACCTGGTTTAAGGCTGAGCATCAATTTTAAATTCATGATCCTTTGCACGGTTATTGTTATAATAATAAGCAGTTTCTCCAATAAATTAAAATGATGAAAAAAAACATTCTCCCCTTCTTACTTATAATTACAGCATTGGCATGTGTTAATACAAGTTCAAAAAAGGCAACTATGCAAAATAATGGCAATATTATTTCTGGTAGGGATACCTTACCGGAACCATATGCTACCAAATCTTCCCGCAATTTTAGTAAGGTAATTGGATGGGCTTCGGGTAAAACACCAGTTGCTCCTGCCGGCTTTGTTGTAACAAAATTTGCTGATAACCTGGATAATCCACGCTGGATTTATATAGGGGCTAACGGAGATATTTTTGTGGCAGAATCAAATACCATATTAACTGGTATTAAAAAAATAGGCGCAAAACTCTCCAGGAA
>JBKJMZ010000034.1:0-20577 GCA_046596255.1 Ferruginibacter sp.
ATAGCACGTTGAATGATCTTTCCAACTTCGGTTGATCCTGTGAGTGCAATTTTATTTACGTCGGGATGATTGACAATGGCAGCACCTGTTGCGCCTGCACCGGTAATGATATTTACAACACCCGGAGGAAGATCAGCTTCCTGAATAATTTCTGCAAGTTTTAATGCAGTTAGTGAAGTATTTTCTGCTGGTTTTAGAACAACGGTATTTCCGCAGGCTAATGCAGGTGCGATTTTCCAGGCTGCCATCAGTAAAGGAAAATTCCATGGGATGATCTGTCCTGCAACACCTAAAGGTTCTGACCTGCGGTTTGGAAAAGCATATTCCAATTTATCGGCCCAGCCTGCGTAATAAAAGAAATGATTGGCCGCAGTAGGTACATCAAAGTCACGGCTCTCCCTGATCGGCTTACCACCATCCAGTGTTTCTATTATAGCAAATTCTCTTGCTCTTTCCTGGATCATTCGTGCAATGCGGTAAATATATTTTGCTCTTTCTGCCGGCGGCATTTTTTTCCAGGTTCCTTCGTATGCATTTCTTGCAGCTTTTACCGCCTTATTCACATCAGCAGTATTGGCTTCTGCTATCATGGATAATTTTTCTTCGGTTGCCGGGTTAATGGTTGCAAAATATTTTTTGCTCAGCGGCTTTTCAAATTTGCCATTGATGAACAGGTCATACTGCGGATCGATTTTAGCCCCACTTTTACTTTCGGGTGCAGGTGCTAAATTCCTTGCACTGTCGAATTTTAATTTGAGTGTATTGTTTTTTTTAGTTGCCATTAGTTTCGCTTAATCCGTTTAAAGGTTTAATGGTTTAAAGGTTTAATGGTTTAAAGGTTTAAGTCGTTTGGGTGCAGGAACCTTTAAACCATTAAACCCTGCAACCATTAAACGTTTTTAATCTATCGAAAAATAATTCGCCGATTGGTAAACTCCCGTCTTCAGTTTCATCAGCTGCATCAATATATCATTGGCCAGGCTGCTTGCACCAAAGCGGAACCATTCATTGCTCATCCAGCCCTCGCCAAGCACTTCGTTCAGCATTACCAAATAATGTAAGGCCAATTTTGATTTTGAAATGCCACCCGCAGGCTTCATTGCAATTTTTTTTCCTGTGTTGTAATAAAAATCACGGATGGCTTCCAGCATTACCAATGTAACAGGCATGGTTGCCGCGGGTGAAATTTTTCCTGTGGAAGTTTTTATAAAATCTGCCCCGGCATACATGGCAATATCGCTCGCTTTACGAACCTTATCATAAGTGCCCAGCTCACCAGTTTCTAAAATTACTTTTAAGCGGGCTTCACCGCAGGCTTCTTTGATGGCAGCGATCTCGTCAAATACAAAATTGTATTCGCCTTCTAAAAATTTTCCCCTGGATATCACCATGTCTACTTCATCTGCTCCATTATTTACAGCAAATTTTGTCTCTTTTATTTTTACATCCAGTGGTGCTTGCCCACTTGGAAAGCCGGTTGCCACAGATGCAACTTTTACGCCTGAATCGCCCAATGCTTTTTTGGCCACTTTTACCATGGAAGGGTAAACACAAATTGCAGCCACAGTTGGCAAACCGGGGTATGCATCATGCAGGTGCAATGCTTTATAACAAAGCTGTTTTACTTTGCCATCAGTATCTTTTCCTTCCAGGGTAGTAAGGTCTATCATATTCAGGGCAAGCATCAACCCATTGAGTTTACTTTCATTCTTAATGCTGCGTTTGGTAAACCTCGATGCTCTTTCTTCAATACCTACCTGGTCAACATGTGCTGTAAAAGAAAAATCAGATATGGTTTTAGTTGCAATCATTTTGTTTAATTCGTTTATGGGTTTAAGTCGTTTAAGTCGTTTAAACCGTTTAATGGTTGGTTTCGCTTTGATCAACCATTAAACGTTTCAACCTTTCAACCCTTAAACGCTGGTTAGAGCTTCCAAAGCTTTTTTTATCATTTTTTCAACAGCAGCATTGCTGTCTTTAGAAAACGCTTTCACCACCCGGTTTGCAATGATCACATTTATGCTAAGGCATTCATGTCCCATCAGTTTTCCCAAACCATAAATGGCAGAGGTCTCCATTTCAAAGTTAGTGATTCGGTGATCATTAAAACTGAAATGAGTAAGCTTGTCAACAAGGCCCGGACTGCTTAATCCTAAGCGAAGCACTCTTCCCTGCGGGCCAAAAAATCCGGGACAAGTTACCGTAATGCCTTTGTGAAAATCGCTGCCAAATTTTTGTAAAAGTATTTTGCTGCCGCTGAAAGCATAAGGATTAGTAATGGCTGTATCTAAATTGGTCTGGCTGATGAAAGCTTTGATCAGCTCTTTGTCAGCCGCTTCTTTTTCATATTTATAAAAATTGAGCAGGTTGTCCAGTCCCAGCCCGTGCGATGAAGCAACAAAGCTGTCAACTGGTATATCGGCCTGTAAAGAACCTGATGTTCCAAAGCGGACGATATTCAGTTTACTCAGATCGTTTTTGATCATCCTGCTTTCGAAATCAATATTCGCCAATGCATCCAGTTCGTTAAAAACAATATCAATATTATCGGGACCTATTCCTGTAGAAATAACAGATAAATGTTTATTACCGATATAGCCCGTATGTGTAATAAATTCACGGTGCTGTAGTTGATGCTCGATCTTATCAAAGTGGGTACTTACTTTTTTCACCCGCTCCGGGTCGCCCACTACAATAATGGTATCGGCCAGTTCTTCAGGCCGTACATCCAAATGGTAAATGGCGCCACGCTTGTTAATGATCAATTCCGATTCAGGAATACATTGCATATTTAAAATTTCATGAATAAAGGTAAGATTAAATGAGTTTAATGAAGTGCTCATTATGTATTAAATAGATTGAAAAAACTGGGTACAGTTATACGCTTTTGGGGTTGTAAATCTACAGCAAAGCCAATTGTTTTAGTTTGATTTTGTTCTGGCATCGTTTTAGAATTTACTGGAGAAAGAACGTACCTGATGAAAATGACACAATCTATAATTGAGGCATTAACCTTTAATTTATTGCCACCAGAATTAGTGGCACATTTGCTGGCATTTTTGAGGAATATGATTCCATTTTTTGGCCTGGTATTTATACGGATGTTTTTATATACGGTGATCGGGCTTCAAAAAATGAATAGCATTTTAAACCATAGTTTAAGAAATGAAGATAATCAGTGGAGGTTAGGCTTTCAAAGGCAGGATTGATCTTAGGGGGGTTAGGGTGTATATATTGGGGCAGGATTTGTTCCTGCCTTTTTTTTATGTAAAAAACGGTTATTTTATTTCAGAATATAACAAATGATTATATGCTATTTGCAGCACTTAAGTAATTAAGTTTTGCATAATCCTTAATTTTAGGCATTATTTAATCAATATGAATATAGAAAGATATATTGAACTTTCGGCTTTAAAACCTGATACGGTCATTGCAGATATTGAATCTGCCTGCAACGAGGCAGTTGAAAATAAAATTGCAACAGTTTGCGTACCGCCCTTATTTGTAAAAAAAGCAAAACAGCTTACAGATGAAACCAGCGTAAAAATAGTGGCAGCTATTGGATTTCCTTTTGGCTATAGTGGTATCGAGGCAAAGGTTGCAGAAATAGTGTTAGCCATAATTGATGCTGCTGATGAAATAGAGATGGTAATTAATACCAGTGCAATTAAAAATAACGATTGGCAATATATAGGTAACGAGATAAACACGGTGCTGCCGGTTATCAGGAGTAACCATAAAAAGATAACGGTGGTTTTGGAAAGTGGCTTATTAACTGGTGAGGAGATCATTAAGGCTTGTGATATATATGGTGTGGCCGGGGTTGAACTTGTAAAAGTGGGTACGGGGTTTATAGAGAACAGCCTGATCTTTGAGAATTTGGAGCTTATCCGTAAGCATCTGGCTGCAGCAGTTGAGCTTAAAGTGCCCGCTGCCAAAGTTCATTATAGTATGGCTCAAAATTTAATTAAGGCTGGTGCCAGCCGTTTATGTTGTACCAGCAGTCTTAAACTTATTCAGGAAAGCCTACAGCAGAATTGATGGAACGGTTTTTGTAATTTTGTACAATCATGAAAAAAATACTTTTTTTAATTTTTATGGTCAGTGGATCTGCAAAGCTTGTTGCACAGGAGAGGTTTATAGACAGCAGCATTGCCAAAGTGACCATTAATAAAGATCCCAGGCTTGACCTGCTGGCGAAAGTACAGGTGGATATGAATAAAAATGCTGCCCGTTTTGGGAAAGGCTATCGGTTGTTTGTTTTAAAAAGCGATAACCGGGAATATGCCATGAAAGTAAGAGCCTATCTTTTGCAGAATTTCCCCGAGGAAAAAGTGATCATGACCTACCAGTCGCCTTTTATTAAAATGAAATTTGGTGATTTTGTAGAGAAGAAAGAGGCAGAAAGGGTGAGGGACCTTATCCTGAGAGCTGGTGTAGTTACAGGCAATATCTATTTGGTGCCTGAAACCGTGGAACTAAAACCTGAGAAGAACGAACAGGAAGATAGTAAATAGATCACCAGTTTATATAGAGTATTCGTTTTGAAAACTCTTTTTTATTTCGGCAGTTTAAGGTTATTTTTAAACCATGATAAAAGCCAAAATACAGGAACTGGCAAAAAAATACGCTGAGGAGTTTATTGATATCCGCCATCACATTCATGCAAATCCCGAGCTGAGTTACCAGGAGTTTGAAACATCAGCATTCATCCAGCATAAACTAACTGAATATGGAGTTCCTTTTGAAGTAAAAGCCACAACAGGCGTTATTGGTTTGATCGAAGGAAAAAATCCTGATAAAAGAATTGTAGCCCTGCGGGCAGATATGGATGCATTGCCAATTACCGAAGAAAATGATGTGCCATACAGATCGAAAAATAATGGCGTAATGCATGCCTGTGGGCATGACGTGCATACCACCTGTTTATTGGGTGCAGCAAAAATCCTGAATGAATTGAAAGAAGAATGGGAAGGGACGGTTAAGCTGATCTTTCAGCCGGGAGAAGAAAAGAACCCCGGGGGTGCAAGCCTGTTAATTAAAGAAGGTGTACTTGAAAACCCCACGCCCGAAAAAATATTTGCTTTACATGTGCACCCCGGACTGGAAGTGGGAAGGATGAGTTTTAGGAATGGGATGGTGATGGCCAGTGCCGATGAACTGTATATTACTATTAAAAGTAAGGGCGGCCATGCTGCTGCACCACAATATACCGCCGATACTATTTTAATAGCATCTCATTTAATAATAAGCCTGCAGCAGATCATAAGCAGGAACAACAACCCCTTCAACCCATCGGTATTATCAATTACTTCTTTCCAGGGGGGATATGCAACTAATGTTATTCCTTCAGAGGTAAAGCTGATGGGTACTTTCAGGGCTATGAATGAAGCGTGGCGCTTTAAAGCGCATGAGTTGATCAAAAAGCAAACCCTTGAACTGGTTGCTGCTATGGGCGCTGAAGCAACCATCCATATTGACATAGGTTATCCCTTTGTTTTGAATGATGAGACATTGGGAAATGCCGCAAGAAAAAAAGCGGAGGAATTTATTGGTACGGATAATGTAGAGGAAACCGAGCTAAGAATGGGTGCTGAAGATTTTGCTTATTACTCTCATATGATCCCTGCCTGTTTTTTCAGGTTGGGTGCAGGTAATAAAGCAAAAGGTATCAGCAGTGGTGTTCATACACCTACTTTTAATATTGATGAGCGAGCAATTGAGATGGGGATGGGGATGATGGCTTGGTTGGCAACCCCCTAACCCCCTAAAGGGGGAACATAGGGCAGGAGAAATTATAACAGAATTAGATTTTTAATTTGCATAGAAATCATTTTTAATTTTTAAAACTCATTTTGTTAATGTACTAAGCTATGCATTGGTGTACAATAAAATGAGGTTCTCCGCCGCGGCGGAGCGAAGGGTATGAAAATAGCATTCCACGGGGCAGCCCGTACCGTAACTGGCAGTAAGCATTTACTTACTTTGAACAATGGGAAAAAATATTTGCTCGACTGTGGAATGTTCCAGGGAATGGGTAAGGATACAGATATGATGAACCGTAGCTTTGGTTTTGATCCTGCCGAAGTAACGCACCTCATCTTATCACATGCACATATTGATCATTGTGGCCTGATTCCTAAGCTGGTGAAAGATGGCTTCAATGGTAAGGTATTCTGTACACCGGCAACCAAAGAATTGGCGTCGGTAATGCTGGAAGATTCAGCAGGCATACAGGAGAACGAGGTGAAATACGAAAACAAAAGAAGGGCCCAGGAAGGGCTTCCTTACCTGAAACCACTTTATGATACCGCTGATGCACTTACAGCAAATGAACATTTTGTAGCGGTGCCTTATGATGACTGGTATACCATTGACGAAAATATTGAAGTGCAGTATACCGATGCAGGTCATATTATCGGCAGCGCTGCGGTGCATTTAAAAGTAAAAGAAGACGGAAAAGTTACCAGGATAAGTTTCAGTGGGGATGTGGGCCGCTACCGGGATGTGATCTTAAAATCGCCTGCTGAATTTTCTCAGGCTGATTATATTTTAATTGAATCCACCTATGGAAACAGTCTTCATGATAATGCAGTTACAACACCCGACCAGGTATTACATTGGATAGAAAAAGCCTGCCTGCAGAAAAAAGGAAAGCTCATAATGCCTGCATTCAGCGTAGGAAGAACACAGGAAATATTATTTGCACTCAACCAGTTGGAGATCGAAAGAAGATTACCCGACCTGGAGTATTTTGTTGACAGTCCCCTGAGTGTAAAAGCAACGGAGATTGTAAAGCATTACCCACAGTATTTTAATAAAACGATACAGAAGATCCTCTTATCTGACAATGATCCTTTTGGTTTTAAAGGACTAAAGTTCATTAAATCAGTTGAGGAATCTAAAATGCTGAATTTTAAAAATGGTCCGTTCGTGATCATTTCTGCCAGTGGTATGGCCGATGCCGGCAGGGTCAAGCATCATATCAGTAACAATATAGAGAACAGCCGCAATACTATTTTATTAACAGGCTATTGTGAACCACGCTCGTTGGGAGGTAAATTACTGGATGGTAGAAAAGAAGTAAATATTTATGGGGTGCGGCATGAAGTGAATGCAGAGATCGCATCCATCCGAAGTATGAGTGCCCATGGCGATTATGAAGACCTTTGCCAGTTTCTGGCCTGCCAAAACCCTGCAGCTGTTAAGAAGGTTTTTATAGTGCATGGTGAATACCCGGTGCAACAGGAATTTCAACAGCGGTTAATACATAAGGGCTTTAAAGATGTAGATGTTCCGGAAATGCATTCTGAAACTTTGCTTAATTAAACCTGCCAGGGTTAAACGGATGAATATTGATAGCAGGATCCTCATTTGAAATGAGCTGTGTTACAATTTTACCTGTTCCGGTCCCTTCAGATATACCCAGCATTGCATGCCCGCCGGCAATAATTACATTATCTAAGCCTGACGTTCTTCCAATAAAAGGCAGTCCATCGGGTGTAACAGGCCTTAAACCGTTCCATATTTTATCCGCAGGCGGAAGATTGATCTGTAATCCGGGGTAAAAATCTTTTGCAGAATCATAAATACCCTGCATGCGTTTTATCAAAACTTTATTGTTGAGACCGCTTAATTCCATGGTACCGCCAATGCGAAGCTGATGCCCCCATGGGGTTATAGCACACCTGCCATCAACTAAAATAGCAGGATATTTTATATTTTTTACAACATGAGGATAAGTGTAGCTATAACCTTTGCCAGGTTGCAGTAACAATTTTATCCCCATCATTTTTGCAACAACGGGTAGCCAACTTCCTGTTGCCAGCACAATCTCTGTGCAATCAAATTTTCCTTTGTCTGTTATTATGGATGTGATCTTATTGTTCGCTTTTTCAAAACCTGTAACTGTTGTGTTGAGTTGGAACAGTACGCCTTTCTTCTCTAAATATTTCTTTAAAGCGATCATCATTTTGCCGGGATCAAAATGGCAATCATCTTTGAATAATACAGCGCCGGCAACATTCAATTCCACATCCGGTTCTAATTGCTGAACTGCTGCTTTATCTAAGCGATCTACTTTTAAGCCGAATTTTTCTGCGTCATCTGCCAGGTGAAATTCATGGTCGAGTGTTTTTTGATGCTTACACATCATCAGGCAGCCTTTTTCTTCCATATCAAAAACATCCCCGATCTCTTTGCGCATTTCATTTATAAGCTGCCGGCTAAGTTGTAATATATCATTTAAGTGCGGTGAATTTTTTTCAACGGTCCTTGCATTACTGCTCTTCCAGAAATGATAGCCCCATTGCACCAGGTTGAGGTTCAGCCGGGGTTTTATATAAAATGGAGATGTAGGGCTCAGCATCCATTTCAATCCCTGCGAAATAATGCCCGGGCTTGCCAATGGTACAAAATGGCTGGGCGACATATAACCCATGTTGCCAAAGGAACAGCCATCGGTAATATCACCCCGTTCAATAACAGTTATTTCGTAACCTGCTTTTTGTAAATAGTATGCACTGCATAACCCAATTACTCCGCCGCCGATGATTGTTACTTTCATACTTCTTTTTGTATTTGTCATGCTGAGGTACGAAGCATCTCAACTTTATTAATTGCATTTACATTTTTACTGAGATCCTTCGTACCTCAGCATGACAAGATCAGTTTAATCCGTGTTATCAGCGTTTTATTAAATTACCTGAAACCCATAAGCATAAGGATCATCTTCATCATCAATAGTTATTGTATTGTATCCATAGATCCTTGCCCATCCCTCAATGCCTGGCCTGATGGCTGGTTTACCGGCAATGGTCAATTCTTCTTCAATGGTGCCGGTGAATTTGCTGCCAATGATACTTTCATGAATGAATTTATCTCCTTTTTTCAATAATCCTTTAGTATACCATTGTGCCATACGGGCAGAAGTGCCGGTGCCACATGGACTGCGGTCAATGGCTTTATCGCCATAAAAAACGGCATTACGGGCTGTTGATGTTTTATCAAGAACAGCCCCCGTCCACAAAATATGGCTGCAGCCTTTGATCGTTTCATTTTCCGGATGAACAAATGTATACTTCTCATTGATTCGATTGCGCAATTCCCTCGACCAACTGATCAATTTGTCGGCAGCGTAATGTTCAAGCCCTTTAAAATTTTTCTGTACATCTATGATCGCATAAAAATTACCGCCATAAGAAACATCAATGACCAATTCACCCAATTCGGGACAATCAGTAACCAATGCTTCAGAATGGAGAAAAGAAGGGACATTAGTCAACTTAACACTATTTACTTTTGTTTTCTCCGCTATAATCTCCCCATCAATCTTCGCTACACCCCTCTCTGAAGGAGAGGGGACGGGGGTGAGGTTGTATTCAATCATCACCAACCCCGCCGGCGCCTCCATTCTTACAATACCTAGTGTTTTAGGTTTTATTAATCCTTCTTCAATTGCGATGGTGATAGTGCCGATGGTTCCATGTCCGCACATGGGCAGACAGCCACTTGTTTCTATGAACAGCACGGCAATATCATTTTGTGGATCGTGGGGGGGATATAAAATACTGCCGCTCATCAGGTCGTGGCCACGTGGTTCAAACATGAGGCCTTTTCTTATCCAATCATATTCCTGTAAAAAATGCTGGCGCTTTTCACTCATATTGCTTCCAACAAGCACAGGGCCACCTTCTTTCACCAGGCGCACAGGATTACCGCAGGTATGAGCATCAATACAAATAAATGTATGTTTCATTGTAGGTGAGTACTTTAACTCTTGGAGGGTTCTAAACCCTCCAAGAGTTTTAAGAACTATTCTAAAAATTTAAATTTTGGGTCAATCGGTTGTTCATGATATTTAATAAATCTTTCCAGGCCTCCAAACATATCCAATACATATTCCCTTTCCAGTTTTGTGGTTAAGCTGCTTAAAAATATTTTGTAAGATGTATGTGGCCAGGTTTCAATTGCTTTTACAAACCGGTGGTGTACCGGATTTGCATGTATGTAATGTACAACTTTACAGAAAGAATTTGCATCGGTTATTTCCTCCTTTTTCATGTTCTGCATAAATAAACTTCCTTTTCTTTCATAAACTTTATTAAAGGACTGCGTATAACTATTTAATAAGTTCGA
This sequence comes from Ferruginibacter sp., assembly GCA_046596255.1. GTDB lineage: Bacteria > Bacteroidota > Bacteroidia > Chitinophagales > Chitinophagaceae > Ferruginibacter. The sequence goes on from JBKJMZ010000034.1 coordinate 10,138, forward strand.
ATAAGACTTGTTGGCTTTTTTTATCAGATATTCCTGTAAGTTGAATACTGCGTCTTCATTATTAGACTGTAATTGCTTTGATTTTATTTGTTGATCAAATTGTGTAATTAATTCTTCATCGGTTTTCAATTGTGCAAAAAGATGAAAATGGTTAGGCATTAAACTATAAGCAAATAGTTTAGAGGTTGGTAAAATGTGATTGGAAATTAGGTTCAAAAAAAAACCGTAATTCCTTTCTTCAATAAACAGGTTTTCACGCCCATTGGCATGGTTATATAAATGATAGAAATTACCAGGTTCCATTTATTTGGTTTATTTTTTAAACTTATGCTTAAGCTTCTGCGCCAACTCTTGGAGGGTTCCAAACCCTCCAAGAGTTTATTTAAACCCTCCAAGAGTTTATTTAAACCCTCCAAGAGTGTATTTAAACCCTCCAAGAGTTTATTTAAACCCTCCAGGAGTTTTATAACGAATCCTATAAATTTATTTAAACTTTGGCAAACTTTGGTAAATTTATATCATGGAACAATATGGAAAAATCTTACTTTTTGCCATGCCCGCCTTTTTAGTGCTGGTACTTTTTGAAAAATGGTATGGCTGGCGCAAGGGAAAAGATACGGTTCGTAATATGGATATGATCAGCAGCCTGAGCAGCGGTGTTACCAATGTTACCAAGGATGTTGTAGGATTATACTTTGCCATAATCACCTATCCTTTTTTAGTAAGAAACCTTGCATTGACAACCATAGAGAACACTTTCATTGTTTACCTGATCGCTTTTTTTGCTTTGGATCTCGCTGGCTATTGGGTACACCGGCTGCAGCATGTAACCAATTTTTTCTGGAATGGCCATATCGTTCACCACAGCAGCGAAGAATTTAACCTTGCCTGTGCCTTACGCCAGAGCATCTCTTCTATTGTAAAAACCTTTGCCATATTTTTATTGCCTGCGGCAATACTGGGTGTGCCTGGCCAGGTAATAGCAATTGTTGCACCACTTCATTTGTTTGCACAGTTCTGGTACCATACACAGCATATCAACCGCATGGGTTTTTTAGAAAAGATCATTGTTACGCCTTCGCATCACCGGGTTCATCATGCCATCAATCCGCAATACATGGATAAGAATTATGGCCAGATATTTATCTTCTGGGATAAATGGTTTGGTACTTTCCAGGAAGAACTGCCAACTGTGCCGCCTGTTTATGGTATCACCAGGCCTGTGCGTACATGGAACCCGATCAAGATAAATTTCCAGCATGCCTGGTTATTGATACAGGATGCCTGGAGAACAAATAGCTGGAAAGAAAAATTCACGTTATGGTTTCGCCATACCGGTTACCGTCCTGCAGATGTAGCAGCAAAATACCCTGTTTATAAAATAGAGAATGTGTATCAATTTGAAAAATATGATACGCCTGCTTCTCCTGCATTAAATACCTGGAGCTGGATACAGGTATTGATGATCTTAGTGTTCGTGAGTTATATGTTTGGTAACATTGCGATCATCAATAAACTTGATCCATCTTATATCTTTTGGTATGGTGGGTTCATTTTTCTGAGTGTTTATTCTCTCACCGACCTGATGGATGGAAATAAATATGCAATTGTATGGGAGGTCATCCGCAGCGGGATGGGATTAGCTTTATTGTATGTTGAGTATGATTGGTTTGGGGCAGGTGCATATTCCCCACTAATTAAATATATGCTCGCTGGTTATTTCATTGTTTCTATGCTGGTTACTGGCTGGCTTGCTTTAAAACATAAAAAAGCAGACCAACAAGTGACCTTTGCAGCTTAGATCGCAGAAACCGTCAATTCATTATTCACCGTTCTCCAGATCCCCAGCGGATTTTCATTCTTCAGTTCATCTGGTAATAGATCATTGCTCCAGTTCTGAAAGGCAATGGGCCTGGCAAAACGCCTGATGCCATCAGCTCCTACTGAGGTAAATCTGGAATCGGTTGTTGCAGGAAATGGTCCCCCATGCTGCATACTTAAACAAACTTCCACACCGGTAGGTACACTGTTCAATATAAAACGGCCGCAGATATTCTTTACAGATTCCACCAGTTCTTCATTTTCGTTGATGTCATTTTCTGTTGCCATTAAGGTTGCTGTTAACTGTCCTTCCAGGTTTTTTGCAACAGCGATCATTTCGTTAATATCCTTACAACGAATGATAATTGAGTAGGGGCCAAATACTTCCTGGTGGAGGACGGGGTTATTTAAAAATGCCTGTCCGCTTGCGGTTGCGATGGTTGGTAAGCCGTTTAAACCGCCGTCAGGATTTTCAACCGCTGACGGGGTCTCGCTCTCAGCAACCAAATGCACATCTTCCTGCAATAAAGCATTGCCTTTATTCTTTTTATAAGCAGTAACAATTCCAGTGTGCAACATGAGGGCCGGTTCAATTTTCTGAATGGCTTTTCCAAGGTCATGAATAAAAATTTGCATCGCTTCACTTTCAATACCAATGATAATGCCCGGGTTGGTACAGAACTGCCCAACACCCAAAGTGATCGATCCGGCATATTGCTGTGCAATTTCTCCTGCTGAAGTATTTAGTTTCTCTGGCAATAAAAATACAGGGTTCACACTTCCCATTTCTGCAAAAACAGGTATTGGTTCTTTGCGTTGGTTCCCCCAATCAAATAATTGTTTGCCGCCAATATACGAGCCGGTGAAACCAACTGCTTTGGTATACGGGTGTGTGACCAAAGCTTTACCAACTTCAAAACCTGCGCCGTGTACATGCGCAAAGATACCTTTGGGCATATTGCATTTTTCGGCGGCAGTTAAAATGGCTTTGGCAACTATTTCCGATGTTTCCGCATGTGCAGGATGTGCTTTTACAATTACCGGGCAGCCGGCTGCCAGTGCGCAGGCAGTATCTCCACCGGCAGTTGAATAGGCAAAAGGAAAATTACTTGCACCAAACACCACAACAGGCCCCAGTGGTACCAGCATTTTACGGATATCCGGCTTAGGTGGAGTTTTATCAGGTACCGCTGTATCGATCCTTACATCAAGCCAGTTTCCTTTTTCACAAGCTTCAGCGTAGCTGTTTAGCTGGAAAATAGTTCTCGCCCTTTCGCCACGCAATCTTGCTTCAGGCAGGTTTGTTTCCTGCATGGCAGTATGTATCAATGCATCACCGCAATTTTCCAGTTCAACTGCAATTGCTTTCATAAAAGCAGCCCGTTGTTTTAGAGAAAATTTACGGTAAACATGAAAAGCATTCCATGCATGCTGCATCACTTCATTTATTTGTTCATTATTGTAATTCGTGTAACTCATCATTCTTAATTCTTCATTTTTAATTCTTAATTAATTTGGGGCCTTGTTGCAATTCCATCATTAATGATCTTTAGTATAGCTGCTCTTTCTTTTCCTTCTAATGCCAGTCTTGGAGCTCTCACAGTTTCTGATCCAAGTCCAACCTGTGTCTCTGCAAGTTTAATGTATTGAACAAGTTTGGGATGAATATCAAGCTCCAGCAATGGCATGAACCATCGGTAGATCGTTGTTGCTTCAGCGATCTTTCCTGCTTTTACTAATTTATAAATGGCAACTGTCTCTGCAGGAAATGCACAAACAAGCCCGGCCACCCAACCATCTGCACCCAGGCATAATTCTTCCATGGCCAGTGTATCTACACCACATAGAATTTTTATCCTGTCTCCAAAACGGTTCTTCATCCGGGTAACATTGCTTACATCCCTTGTGCTTTCTTTTACGGCATTAATATTTTTGCATTCAATCAATTCAGCAAACATATCCAGTGTCACTTCATTCTTATAATCAACCGGGTTGTTGTAGATCATGATCGGCAGGGCTGTAGCATCAGCTACTGTTTTGAACCAGGCTACTGTTTCCCGGTGGTCCGATCTATAGCGCATTGGAGGCAGCATCATTAATCCTTTGGCTCCCCAGGCAGAAGCGTATGCTGCCTGTTGCAGTGCTTCCCTGGTTGATCCTTCTGCAATATTTAAAACTACTGGTACTTTACCGGCGCATGTAGCTACTGCAAATTTTACAAGCTGTTCTTTTTCTGCCGTAGTTAATACACTGGCTTCGCCCAATGTGCCGCCAAGCACTATACCATTGACTCCGGCAGCTAATTGAGCATTTAAATTCTTTTCAAAAAGGGGGAGGTCTAATTTATCATCTTCGGTAAACTTAGTGGTAAGTGCAGGAAAAACTCCGGTCCAGTTAATGCTCATGATTTTGCTTTGTTTAAATATTCAGCAATTTAGGGATACTTTGTTTATAAAATTGAGGCCTGCGGTGTTTTTAATAAGCGTAGCGCAAAATCTACTGATCCACTTCCCGGGCAGGCCTGGGAATAGAAAAAGTAAGTTTAATATATAAGTTTACTAATTTAATTATTTAAATTGCCTGATAATCAGCTTTTATTTTCTTTCATCTAAATAAAAAATTAATGAAACATTTATTTACCCTTCTTTTTAAGTTGGTGATTTTGATATTCTTTCCTGCGCTTTTAGCTGCACAGGTAAACACCGATTACAACATCTTATTAAATTCAGGCAAATTCATTCCTGGATCAAATATCAAAAGCATTGCAAAAAATGCGCCTGTGTTTCAACAAAGTCTTTATAATGGCAGGCACTATGTTGTTATTCAATTTAAGGTATTGCCAACGCAATTGCAAAAAGATGATCTTAAAGCAGCCGGCATTGAGCTGATAGATTATATACCTAATAATGCCTACACGGCCAGCGTATCGGCAGCCGTAAATATTTCAGATATCAGATCTGATCTGTTCAGGGCTGTGTTTCAATTTAAACCGGCGGATAAAGCAGAGCCTTCCTTTTTAAATGGCAGCATTCCACCACATGCTATCAAACAGCCTGGCTATGCTGATGTTGATATTATTACTTATGAAAAATTAATGGCCGCAGATATTCAGCAGGCTATTTCTTTTTTAAGAGGTACAGTGATACAGGATGTTACGGATTTCAGGATGTTTACGATAAGGATACCTGAGTTGAATGCGAAAGAACTCGCCAGGCTTGCATTTGTTCAGTGGGCTGAATATATTGCTCCGCCTAATCAAACAGAAAACCTGCCGGGCCGTTCATTGCACCGCGTAAGCATATTGAATGATGGTGTTAGAAATTTAAAAGGTGATGGTATGAATATTGGTGTTTGGGATGAAAGAGCCAGTCAGCATCTTGATTTTTCGCCTGCAGGCCGTTTGGTAAATGTTGATCCGGGAAGTGCCGGAAGTCATGGTACCCACGTATCAGGAACTATCGGCGGCAGGGGCCTGATAAACCCTACAGCAAGGGGTATGGCATCTAATGCAAATATCTTTTCTTACTATTTTGGAGGAGTAGATATCCAGGTTGCCATGGCAACCGCTATTCCTGCTAATACACTTATTTCAAGCAACCACTCATATCATGATGGACTTGGGGTACAGTGCGGACTTGGTGGAGCATCAGCAAGCTATTCGCTAAGGTCAAGAAATACAGATATAAACCTGAACAATTTTCCATATCACCTGCATTGCCATTCTGCTGGTAATAACCAGGCAGCATGTAGTGGTGGATGGGGAACCATAACCGGAACTGGTAAGTCAGCAAAAAATAATGTTGTGGTTGGAAGTATAACTACAGATGAAGTACTTTCCTCTTTCAGCAGTTGCGGCCCGGTACATGACGGAAGAATTAAACCGGAAATAGTGGCGATGGGTAGCAGTGTATTTTCTACCTATACCCCGTTAAATTCTTATGGCACAATTTCAGGTACTTCTATGTCCACACCGGGTATAACAGGAACCGTAGCCATACTGGCACAACGTTACAAGCAATTAAACAGCAATGTACTGCCTCCATCCGCACTCATAAAAAATGTTGCCTGCAATACAGCATATGACCTGGGAAACCCAGGGCCTGATTACCGCTTTGGATTTGGACGTGTAAATGCATTGGCTGCAGTAAAAATTATTGAAACTAATCGTTACGCATTAAATACCATTGTTACAGGAGCAACTAATGATATTACCATTACCGTTCCGGCAGGCGCTTCCCGTTTGCGGGTAATGCTTACCTGGAATGATCCTGCGGCTGCTGCTAATTCAGCTTTTGCCCTGGTTAATAATCTTGACCTTAGGGTAATAGAAGGGGCTACTACTACTATGCCATGGATATTAGATCCAAGCAACCCATCGCTGCCGGCTACACAGGCAGATGATAATATCAGCAATATTGAACAGGTAACAATAAGTAATCCACCCGCGGGCACTTATACATTAAGGGTAATTGGCGAAGCGGTTGCCACTGGCCCAAATCAGCCTTATGCACTTACCTGGGACATCAACCAACCTTATATTGAAATGATTTATCCAAATGGTGCAGAGTCGTTTAATCCTGCAGCCGCACAGGTTATTACCTGGGATAATTCAGGCGTTACCTCAAATCAGACCGTTGAATATTCAATTGATAATGGCAGTAACTGGACAACAATCTCAACAACTGTACCAGCAACTACAACCAGGTTAAGCTGGACCATTCCATCAGCAAATACATCAACCGCACTGATAAGAGTATCGAGTGGATCTTTAACAGATGTAAGTGATGCAACGTTTAAAATACTTGGAACTACAACTGGTTTTACCGGCTCAGGAGTAAGCTGTACTGCAGGTGAAGTGATCTTTAACTGGACTGCTGTTACCAATGCTACGCATTACGATCTTATGAAACTAAATACCACAACAGGTAATTTTGAAACGCTGGCTACCAATGTTACCGGAACTAATTATACGGCCTCAGGACTTACACCTAATTTAAGTATGTGGTTCCATATCAGCGCAAAAAATAATACTACGGGGGCACAGGGTGATAGATCAAATGCTATCAATGTTACAGTGTCCAATGGTGGTGGAGGCCTTCCAACACCAGGAGCTATTACCGGTCAGAATACAATTTGCGGCACACCAAGCAATGTACCTTACTCCATTGCTTCAGTGCCCGGGGCAACTTCATATGTATGGTCTGTTCCTCCCGGTGCAAATATTGCGGGCGGACAAGGCACAACAGCTATTACGGTTGACTATCCCGGTGGCAGCAACAGTGGTAATGTAAGTGTTGCCGCGAGTAATGGAACCTGTACTACTTCTCCATCAGTTTTACCGGTAACGGTAGGCAGTTCTGCTGTTGCGTCACCCACATCAGGTGGTAACCAGTTACAAACTGTTTGTTCGGGTGGTACTATACCAACATTAACTGCAACAGCTACAGTCCCTGCGGGACATTCCGTTGTATGGTATAATGCTGCAACAGGTGGATCAGTGGTTTCAAATCCTACATTAAATATAGTTGGTACTGTAACTTATTATGCTGGCAGCGTAAATAATGCAACAACATGCGAAAGTGCATCACGTACTGCAGTTATGCTTACCATTAATTCAGTACCCGGCGCAACAGCCTCTGCAGGCGGACCAACTACTTTTTGCCAGGGTGGTTCAGTAGTGCTTACGGCCAGTAGCGGTACTTCTTACCTGTGGAGCAATGGAGCAACTACACAATCAATTACTGTTACAACATCTGGTAATTATACCGTTACTGTAACTACAGCAACCTGTACAAATACCACAACGCCAATAGCGGTTACTGTTAATCCTAAACCTACAGCATCTGTTACCGCAGGCGGACCTACATCGGTTTGCCAGCCCAATACCGTTTTGCTTACTGCTTCTGCCGGCAGTAGCTGGTTATGGAGTAATGGAGCAACAACACAGTCAATAACCGTTTCCACAAGTGGTAATTATTCGGTTACAGTTACCAATGCCAGTGGTTGTGTGTCTGATGCATCTGCGGGTATACCGGTAACAATAAGCCCACAGCCTGCCGTTAGTATCTCTGCAGCTCCTTACACCAGGCTTTTGCCGGGATTAAAAACAACGCTTACAGCAAATGTTACACCGCCCGGAACTTATAATTATGTATGGTTTAAGAACGGTGTCGCTGTGCCCGGGGCTACAGGTTCCTCTCTCCTTGTTAACCTTGATCAGTTGGGCAACTATACAGTAAGGGTTACCAATGCCGGGAATTGCAGCAATACTTCTTCGTTGATTAATATTGCAGATTCGGTGTCGGCTAAATTATTTATTCTCCCCAATCCAAACCGGGGACAATTTGATGTGATCTATCACAGCTCAACCGCAACCAATACGCATAGCTTAAGGATCTTTGATAGTAAAGGTTCATTGGCTTACAGCAATTCATTTCCCATTACCGGACCATACCAGCGCATGGCAGTTGATATGAGAGGGAAAGGAAAGGGAACTTATATTGTAGCCCTGTTTAACAACGGCGGTAAAAGAGTAGCCAGCGGAAAAGTGGTTATTCAGTAAACATAATTGTAATATTCTTTTTATAAAGTGGTTGCCAAATGGCAATCACTTTTTTTGTTGAACTGTTAAAATTTCCGCATCTTTTTGTATTAGCTTTAAATACAGCCTTGAGCCTTCTATATCTTCATATTTTCCTGAACTTTCACAATCCTTTATTTAAACGAAGTATAATTATTGCATCTAAACCTATGAACAAATTAAAAAAAGGACAACAAGTTATGACACGTAAAACACTAAACTGGGTGGTTGCAGTTATGGCTGCATTCTTATTTATCGGCTGTGCCGGTAATGCCCACATCGAAAAAGACAAAAATGCAGATTTCAGCAAATATCAAACCTATAGCTGGGTAGATAAATCTGAAAGCAGATCAGAAAAGAAAAGCCACAAAGCTGATCTTACAGAAACTAATATCCGTAATGCCGTTAATGCAGAATTGCAGAAAAAAGGCTGGGTAGAATCTAAATCACGAGCTGATGTGCTTCTTAACTATGAGCTGTTGGTTGAAAAAAATCAGGTTCAGCAACAGGAACCAGTTTATTCTCAATCTTATACCCGTAATTATTACAACAGGGCTACAGGAAGAGTACATACCTTTTACTATCCCTCTCAGTTTTTGGGTTACGATAGCTACACCACTACAGTTAAAGAAGGAACTGTTACGATCACCATGATCGATAGCAGGACCGACAGAACTGTTTGGCAGGGCTGGACAACCAGCGAGATCAATCGTGGTAATATTACCAGCAGGGAGATCGACAGGAATGTAAAAACAATCTTTAAAAAGTTTGATGCAGGTAAGTAAGGTTTACTGAATTACAGGAAAAAGCCTCCCGAAATTTCGGGAGGCTTTTTCCTGTAATTCGTACTCTGTCAACTTAATGCAAAGCCAGGCTTTATTTTAATTAATTATAAATGGCGTAAAAATTCAGCACTTGCAATTTGTATAATTAAATATTATATTAGTTTCTCTAACCCTTGGGATTCCTGTATGTACTGCTCTAACATTTATTAATTTATAAACCAAACTAACATGAAAAGAATCGTAATTATTATGGCGGGCCTGTTTTTATTTGCAGCCTGCAACAATTCAAATGACAAATCAGCGGAAACAAAAGTAAAGTACAGCGATCTAGCCAATGATAATCTAAAAGGGAATATTGAGGCTATTGAAGAAACCCCTTACCAGGTTGACAGTGCCGGCAAAGCAGGTGCCATGGATTCCTGTTGCATTGAGGTTACTCAATTTGATGAAAACGGGAATTCTGTTAAATTTACTTCTAAAGACAGTAAGGGAACATTAAAGAATGAATCTGTTTTTACAAGGCATGAAACGGGGCTATGGACAGGGTCTGCTGATACAAAAGATGGTAAATCTTCCGGATCCATGAAAGTGACAGTAGATGATAAAGGCCAATACACACTTGCCCAAACAACTGATTCAACCGGTAAATTGGATAAGTATTATACCCATATAACACAGAATGAATACGGTCAAGTGCTTAGCTGGAAACAATATGATAAAGACAGTGTTTACAGGTCGGAAGGAACAAGTACTTATAATAAAAATTTATTTCAGAACTTTACTTCAAAAGACAGTGTGGGTAAAATGACCTCTTCCAATTCGGTGAAGTATAATGATAAGGGGGAGCAAATTGAGAATTCAAGAACAAACGTTATCAAAGATTCTACCACGGTAAAGCTTATTAAATATACTTACGAATCACATGATGAAAATGGTAACTGGGCCCAGCGTACTGAATGGGATGATAAAGGCAAAGCAAAAAAAATTATAAAACGAGCTTATACATACAGGAAGGATGAAGCAAAGAAATAAGCATATTTTTCTGTAGATCAAACTTTGGCAAAGTTTAAAACTTTAGGCAAAAGTTGTTTTTATAAAAAAGCCTCCCGAAATTTCGGGAGGCTTTTTCTATTTTTGGTACCACGTACGGGATTCGAACCCGTGATTCCTCCGTGAAAGGGAGGCGTCTTAACCCCTTGACCAACGCGGCATTTCCTGTAAAGGACGGCAAAGATAGGATGTGGCAGTTTTTCA
>JBKJMZ010000128.1:0-14462 GCA_046596255.1 Ferruginibacter sp.
AAATTATCACCATCAGACCATCTGCCTTGGATCGTATTAATAACCCCTCCACTACTTTTTATCGATCTAAAAATATCATCAAAAACATCACTTCCCGTTACCGTTCCCTTTTTTAAAAGATATTCACCTGTTTTCCCGTCCTTAAGGTATATTGCAGTTACCAAAACTCCACCGTTAAGTTCTCCATAGCCTACGTCTAACGGTTTACCAGAAACTGTTGTCTCCCCTTTTACACTGGACTTCGTTTTCATATCATATCTGGGGAAAACTCGCGCATGTAATTCAGGATTATGTCTATTGAACTTACTATCTAAGTAAGGGTTCCAATACTCGCTACCACCAGCAGCGCCAAAAAAGTCCGAAGGCATTGCATAAAAGTGCAGAGCCATATCTCCGTAAAATATCTGTTCTGTTAATGCGTCAGCTGCCTGTGCTGATGCCTTATTCATTGCTTCTGAGGTTGTAGTTTTCAATTCAGCAAATGAAGAAAATTCTTTCCAAGCTAAGCCTCCCTGTAGTACATATACCTCCGAACAATCTGTTATCAAATCACCATTATATTCTGTTTTACGGTCATATTTTTTTCGGGCATCAAAATATTGCTGTTTAATATCGTCATAAAGACCATTCCAAAATCCAGCTTCATGAGTTTGGGTCACAACTCCTTGCAAAACAGGTTGGCCTGAGCTTTTATCAAGCTCAAACAAATAATAATGTCTTTCCAGTCCATCTAAATCAGAAAAAGCAATAGGCGAATTCCCTGCGAAGTGATATGGAGAATACCAAGGAAATTGTTTTTGCAGAGGATCTAATGATTTAAACTTACCTAATCTCGGGTCATATATTCTAAAACCATAATCATATTGTATTATGCCATCTTTTATATCATTTTCTTTTCCGTTAAACCCATATCTATACTCACTTCCATTCGTATATTTACGCCCGGGCATCCCCATTCCAAACGGATAATAGTCATAAACCTCAAACCATCTCCTGCATTGTGTATCAAAGAACTTGTGGCTCTGTAATATAACCAATTTTGGAGGCTAAACTATTTTTTAACCTCAAAATTTACCATTATGGCAACCAGGGAGTATTTGTTAGTACCGTTGTTTGAGAAATTCATTAAATACAGCTACAAGGGCAAAAGATTAAAACCGGATGGTAACCGGATTAAACCGCAAACTGTAGATAATTATGTGTACGTACTTCGTTATTTACGGGAATATGAAGCATTGCACGAAAATGTACTGCGTATAAAAGTGATACGATCTCAGAACAGGCGTCTGTTAATGGCAGAACGGAATTACTGGAAAAAATTCTACCTGCAGTTTACTCAATTTCTATACTATAAAAAGAACTGTTATGATAACTATGTGGGCACAGTTATAAAAGTGATCCGTAATTTTTTTCACTTTGTAAATACTGAGCTGGATATTGCCACAGGTTTCTATTACAAAAGCTTTTATGTATGCAAGGAAGAAATACCGGTTCTTACATTAATGCCACGGCAATTACATTTTTTAATAACCAACAAAGAATTTGAGGATAGCTTAAGCCGCCCGCTTAAAAAAGCCAAAGACATATTTGTAATTGGATGCACTATTGCCTTAAGGGTTTCTGATCTGTTTGCCACCAGGTTCACTGACATTGAGCAGGTAGGTGGTCATTATTATATACAGGTAAGAACGATCAAGACAGGCGTTTTTGTGCGCATTAAATTACCTGGGTATGCTATTTCAATTATTAACAAATTTCAAATCAAAGCAAGGAATAGACAAACAATCTTTCCACCAGTTCCACGTACCAGGTTCAATGAGCAGCTTAAAACACTTGCGTTATTGGCCGGCTGGACAAACGTTGTAAGAAGGGAGCGGAGTAAGCGGGGTATTTACGAAATCAGCAAAGGTGCCGCAAATGTTGCACCCACCCGTTTCTGCGATATCATCTCATCTCATGTAATGCGCCGCACTGCTATCACAACCATGCTCATGCTGGGTATGAAAGAACCGGCAGTGCGTAAAATTTCAGGACATACAGATAACAGTAAATATTTTTACAGGTATGTGAACCTGGTACAAAGCTATTTGGATAATGAAGTGGATGTTGTTTTTGAAAAATTGGTGGAGATGGAATGAGTTTAGGTGTCAGGCCACTACAGCACGCTGGTAAAAATAAATGATTGAGGATATACGGAATATTCATTAATTAAAAGGTTGCTTAGTGGCCAGACACCTACAGCATCTTCTGAGGAATTAAACACAAAGTATCGCTGTTTACACATTGCCAGCCCTGCCCTCTGCATATAAATTTACAACAGCAAAACTATATCATGGCAAAGAAGGAATTGCAGGCATTAGTAGCTGAACAAAAAATATTGAACAGGATCTATGTTATCCGGGGGGAAAAGCTGATAATAGACCAGGACCTTGCAGAGATGTATGGGGTAGAAACAAAACAATTGAAAAGGCAGGTAAAGCGCAATATAGACAGATTTCCAAAAGATTTTATGTTTACCCTTACTGCAAAAGAGTTTGAGAACTTGAGGAGCCAAATTGGCACCTCAAGTCAACCTGCTCAAAGAGCCCTGCGGGAAGGCAAGGCAGGATGGGGAGGTTTAAGATATACGCCAATGGCATTTACAGAGCAGGGAGTAGCTATGTTGTCAAGCATTTTAAATAGTAAAACAGCAATAGAAGTTAATATCAGGATCATAAGGGTATTTACAAAAATGAGAGAATTTGCACTTACCCACAAAGAAATATTATTGCAGCTTGGCAAATTAGAAAAGGAAGTTAAAGGAAACAGTAAAGACATAGAAAATATTTTTATGGTGCTGAAAGAACTATTGGGAAAAGAAACCAAACCCACTCCCCGAAATAAAATTGGGTTTAAGCATTACGATTAGGTGTCTGGCCACTATTTAGGCCTTATAAGTTATAAGATCAATTGCATCACTAATAACTCAATAATGCATGAGTATGCATAGTGGCCAGACACCTACAGCACCTACTGAGGAATTAAACATTAAAAATCGCTGTTTTAAACATTGCCAGCCCTGCCCTTTGCATATAAATTTACAACAGCAAAACAATATCATGGCAAAGAAGAAATTTCAGGCATTAGTAGCTGAACAAAAAATATTGAACAGGATCTATGTTATGCGTGGTCAAAAGCTAATGATAGATGAAGACCTGGCGGAAATGTACAATGTAGAAACAAAGCGGCTGAATGAACAGGTAAAACGTAATATAAAAAGATTTCCCAAAGATTTTATGTTTGCACTTACTCAAAAAGAGTTTGAAATCTTGAAGTCGCAAAATGCGACTTCAAGATGGGGAGGGAGAAGAAAATTACCCAATGCTTTTACAGAGCAGGGTGTAGCGATGCTATCCAGTATTTTAAACAGTGACACTGCTATTGAAGTAAATATCAGGATCATCAGGGTATTTACAAGGTTAAGAGAATTTGCACTTACCCACAAAGAAATATTATTACAGCTGGGCAAATTGGAAAAGGAAGTTAAAGGAAACAGTAAAGACATTGGAAATATTTTTATGGTATTGAAAGAACTTTTGGCTAAAGAAACCAAAACCACTCCCCGAAATAAAATTGGGTTTAAGCATTACGATTAGGTGCCTGGCCACTACTTAGGCCTTATAAGTTATAAGATCAATTGCATCACTAATAACTCAATAATGCATGAGTATGCATAGTGGCCAGACACCTACATCATCCTCTATCTCTATCCGGTGTCCTCACCGCCAAAAAAATTAAATTTATATTGAGTTTGTACTGTAAGGAAGCCCCGGCAAGGGTAGGATTTGCTGTAGCAGTTCGTAATTTTTCTCTAATTTAGTTGAGGAAAGTACCGATCTTAAAACTAACCGTCAAATAAATGTATTAATGGGAAAAAAAAGTAAAAGGCCGGCAAGATCAATTGTTGAAAAAGAGGCCTCAGCGCAGGAGCAAAAAAACCGGCCCATCCCCAAATCCCTCACAAAGACCCAACCGATAAAAAATTTGTGGATAAGGATCACTTTGGTTGTTGTGGTTTTAGTAATGTATGGCAGTTCTGCAACCTACGAATTTACCATTGATGATAATCTTTTCTACGGGAAACACAGTTCTGTTCAAAAAGGGGTTTCCGGTATACCGGAAATATTCGGTGATGGAAGCCTGGAGAAATATAATGGAATGCAAGGTTTGCAACCATACAGGCCGGTAACGCTTAGTTCCTTTGCAATACAAAAACAACTTTTTAATAATGACCCTGCCAAGGCTCATTTTGTAAATGTAATTTTATATGCCCTGTTGGCGCTGGTACTATTTAACCTGTTATTAAAATTATTACCTGCCGCTAACCCACTTTTTTGCGGAATGATCGCCTTGCTTTTTTCTGTTCATCCTGTACATACCGAGGTAGTGGCCAGTGTAAAAAGCCAGGATGAATTGCTTAGCGTTTTGTTTTCGGTACTTGCACTTTCCTATGCTGCCAGTTTAATAAAAGCAGATAGATTTTCTGTAAAATTATGTTTGCTCAGTATGCTTTTTTTTGGCCTGGCTTTATTTTCGAAAGAAGGTGTCTTTGCTATGGTCATAATCTTTCCACTGGCATTTATTTTATTACTATCACAAACGCTAAAAAGATCATTGATCTATGCGCTGCCTTACTTACTTACAGGAATGTTGTTTCTCTTTGCGAGGTATTTGGTGCTACATGGGCAGGTACAGAATTACCAAAATACGATCCTGGAAAATGTACTTTATGGTGCTAAAGGGTTTGCAGAACTTACTGCAACCAAAATGGAGATACTATTTCATTACCTGCGATTATTTTTTGTACCCTGGCCTTTATCCTGGGATTATTCTTATAACCAGGTGCCGATAGTTAACTGGAATTCTTTTACACCCTGGGTGTCCTTATTCTTATATGTGGGAATGTTGGGCTTTGCTATAATTAAAATAAAAAAACTGCCTGTTATTTCTTTTGGCATCCTGTTTTTTCTTTTTATGCTTGCTCCCACAGCCAACCTGCTTTTTTTAAGTGGTTCTACTGTGGCAGAAAGGTTTTTGTTTTTCCCTTCATTCGGATTGATCTTAGCTGTAGTATATGGATTGGCTGCCCTTTTAAAACTTAATATCGAAACCTACACAGGTACAAATATCAAAAAGTTCAACTGGATCCTGGGAATAGTGATCGTGATTTTTATTGGCTTAACAATGGCCAGGAGCAGTGATTGGAAGTCAAACGAGACTATTTATGCAGCAGGCGTACAAGTTGCGCCCAAAAGCAGCAGGACCAATTCGAATTTAGGGAACGAATATTATAAACTTGGGCAAAGAGAGCGCAATGCACAACTAAAGAAAAGCTATTTCTCCGATGCTGTTTTATATTGCAAAGAAGCGCTGGAAATAATGCCAGATAACCAGGCTGCATTGAATGTTATCAGCATGGCTTATGCGGGTTTAGGTGAACGGCCAAAAGCATATGAAAGTTACCACAATACACTGAGATATTTCCCCAATCATCGCAGTACCTTAAATAATCTCGGAACTTTTTTCTTTGAGGAAAAAAAATATGATTCTGCTTTCTATTATTTTAAAAGATGCTTTGATGTTCAACCCGCCTTTGCCAAATCATCTCAAAACCTGGCAATGTCTTATTATTATTTGGGAAATTATAATAAGGCAATTGAGTTTGCATTAAATGCTATAAAGCTTGATAAATACCAGGTGATGAGTTATGATGTAGTATCAAAAGCCTATGCTGGTCTTGGTAACCAGGTGGAGGCATTGAATTATCACAGGCAATATGCAATCATGCAACTGGAATTACAACAAAATAATGCAGGCGGGGTTTTAAATAATACTGAGTAATTCCCTGATATAATTAGCTTACTTTATTGCTATCCAATAGTAGGAAACGGAAAATATTGTTGATATGGATCATGCTCCGGTAAGTTTATTTACAACATCTTCTTTATGATCTTCCCCAGCATCATCAATCCGTAATCAGTATCATCGTTCCAGGGTTTTCCAAAACTGATGCTGATGCAGGCCAGCTGTCATTTCGACCAAAGGGAGAAATCTATAATTTACAGATTACTTTATTCGCTGGTCGATGTCCTCACCGATAGGAATAATAAAACTTATTTGGCTATGTTTAGTGAGAATATCTAATTGTCATTTCCATCCCGATGGTGATCGGGAGAGAATTGTCCATTTTTTAAACAGATTTCTCACTTCGTTCGAAATGACAATATCATCTTCTTTATGATCTTCCCCAGCATCATCAATCCATAATCAGTGTCATCGTTCCAGGGTTTTCCAAAACTGATGCGGATGCAGTTGGAATATTTATTGCCTGCTGAGAATATTTTGCCGGGCACAATGGATATATGATGTTTCATGGCTTCGGTACGCAATGCAAAAGCATTTATCTTTTTGTTGAGTTCAAGCCATAAAATAAACCCGCCATGCGGCCGAGATACTTTTGTATCGGCCGGGAAATATTTAATGATGGCTTGTACATACCTCAAACTCTGTGTATGCAAGGATTTTCGGAGTTGTTTTAAATGAAATTCGTACCGCCCATGTTTTAAGTAATGGGCAATGGCAGCCTGGGTGAGGGTAGGGCTGCTGATATTATGAATTCGCTTGTGTTGCTTAACAGGGTCAAGGAATTTACCCGGTATCATCCAGCCAATTCGGTATCCGGGTGTTAGTGCTTTGGAGAACGAGGAGCAATACATCACCATGCCCTTTGTATCATAATATTTGCAGGTACGGGGCCTTGATTTTCCAAAGTACAGGTCGCCGTAAATGTCATCTTCTATCAAAGGAACATTATGTTTTGTAATGATCTCCACCAGTTTCTTTTTGTTTTCATCGCTCATGCAACTGCCTAATGGATTATTAAAACTGGGGACGCATACACAGGCTTTTACTGAAAATTTCTTTATCGCTTTTTGTAAATGGTCAAGGTCAATACCGGCGATGGGGTCCGTGGCGATCTCAACTACCTTTAAACCCAGGCTTTCAATGGCCTGGGTGATGCCAAAATAGGTTGGGCTTTCAACTGCAACGGTGTCGCCCGGTTTCGTTACTGCCTTTAAACAAATATTGATGGCTTCGAGGCAGCCTGCTGTAATAATAATATCATCTGCTTTTACATGGCCTCCCCAGTTAAAAGCGAGCTTGGCTATCTGTTTTCTCAGTTCGAGATTTCCTTGTGTGAGCTCGTAATCTATGCAGTTGTTCTTTGTATTACGTAAAGCATAGATAGCAGACTTATTCAGTTTGGCTGTAGGTAATAACGAAGCATCAGGAACGGCCAACGCAAAATTGGTAGCATTCGCAGCAGCTATGTCAGTGTAAATTGAAGCGATCATTTCCTTTACACTTACTTCGTGCGACAAAGTATCGGTTTCTGCCTGGTTGGGCAGCTCAGGAAAACGGTGATGATTGAACCTTACATAATATCCCGACTTTGGCCTGGACTCGATAAGGCCTCTTCCTTCGAGGTGGTAATAAGCCTGAAATGCTGTGCCCATGCTTATCCCATACTCATCACTTAAAACCCTTACCGAGGGGAGTTTATCGCCAATACGCAGTACTTCTTCTGCGATCATTTTTTCCAAACCATCTGCTACCTGTATGTAGAGATGATCATGAGAATTGAAAGTTTTCTTCATGGTTAAAAATCTGATATAGTCAAAAATACTAAATCTGCATCTGTTTTATTCAAAATAAATACACAAATTTTGTACTGTTAAAACTTTATATCAAAATAAGATCAAGTTTTTCTATTGGTTAGCGTACTGTCAGCATGAGGCACTCATAACAACTATTTTATGCTTTTTAAGAATGACAACAGACTGAGTTTAATAAGAATGTCAGGGTGAGCTTGTCGAACCCGGGTTACTCTAAAAAAAACGCCTTCGACAAGCTCAGGCTGACAACTTTTGAATTTAGGCAGTTGTCTTAAAGAGATTATTTTAAAGAACTGAATTATGAACCCCATACACATTTTGAATTACGAGCCGCATCATCAGCCTTATTTCGAAAGATTTAACCGCAACTGGATAGAGCGTTATTTTGTAATGGAGCCTGTTGATGAATATGTGTTGACCAACCCGCAGGAAGCATTGCTTGATCGTGGTGGCGCAATATTGATGGCTGCATTTAATGGTGTGATCGGCGGAACAGTGGCTTTACGTAAACTAGATGATGTAACTTATGAGTTCACAAAAATGGCAGTGGCTGATAATTTTCAACGCAAAGGAATTGCAGAAGCCCTGAGTTATACAAGCTTTGCAAAAGCCAAAGAACTGGGTGCCCATAAAATAATTCTTTATTCAAATAGCCAGCTAAAACCCGCTATCAGCCTTTACGAAAAACTTGGCTTTAAACATTTACCTATCGGCATTGGTGAATATAAAAGATCGGACGTGAAAATGGAAATTGATATTTTAAAAATTAAAAAGGCCGAACCATTAAACCACTAAACCCACTAAACACTAAACCACTAAACCTTTCTATATGGAGATCATTGCAGAAATTCCCGTACGTAAGACAACCAATTCCAGGATCAGCGAAGTTGATTTTGAACAGCTTGAATTTGGTAAACATATTGCCGACCATATGCTGGTTTGTGATTATGCCCATGGAGAGTGGAAACAGCCGCATATTGTTCCTTACTCAAATCTTTCCTTAAGTCCTTCGGCTTTAGCGCTTCATTATGGCCAAACCGTTTTTGAGGGAATGAAGGCTTTCAGGATGGCTGATGGCAGGATCAATATTTTCCGCATGGAAAAACATTACGACCGTTTTGTAAGATCACTGCAAAGGATGTGCATGGCTGTTATACCTAAAGAGGTATTTATTGAAGGGTTGAAACAATTGATAGACCTGGACAAAGCATGGGTTCCGGCTAAGCCTGGCAATGCATTGTACATAAGGCCATTTATTTTTGCAAGCGAGGCCAGGTTTGGTGTAAAGGTGTCGGAAGAATACCGGTTTGTTGTCTTTACCGGTCCTGTACCTTCTTTATATGCAGATCCTATAAAAGTAAAAGTAGAAACACAATACATCAGGGCTGCAAAGGGGGGAACAGGTTTTGCAAAATGTGGCGGTAATTATGGAGCTTCTTTTTTACCAACACAAAACGCCCGTCTTGAAGGTTACGACCAGGTATTGTGGACCGATGCCCGGGAAAATAAATTCATTGAAGAAAGCGGGATGATGAATGTGATGTTCGTGATCAATGATACATTGGTTACCCCGCCGTTGTCAGATTCTATCCTGGATGGTGTAACCAGGGATTCTTTATTAACATTGGCAAAGGGCCTTGGTTATAAGACCGAGGAAAGGGCCATTGCTGTTACGGAACTTGAGCAGGCTTTTAAATCTGCCCACATTACAGAGGCATTTGGTGCAGGTACTGCAGCAGTAGTGGCACCCATAAAAACGATCAATATTAATGGCATTGATTTTATGCTGCCAAAATATGATGACCGTAAATTACTCTATAAATTAAAGCATAAACTGGAGGAGATCAGGTTGGGTACAAGTGTGGACGAACACGATTGGAATTTTATTATTTAAAAAATGACACAATTAGTACTGTCATGCTGAGGCACGAAGCATCTTTCAGCTAAATTGAGAACTTGAGATTGGCGGCATAGGATTTAAAACCGGTGTACTTATTTTCTATATACTTTTTACCATGGTGGAGTTGCTTCGTGCCTCAGCATGACAGCCTAGTGGGAGTGATTTGAAATAATAACATTACCTGATAGAACCCCTGAAAGAAATATCATCCCGGTTTATATTCATCACATCAAGGTTGGCAGTACCATTGGTAAATATGGTAAGGAATAGTTGCCGCACATTGGATACGTCATTCGTTTTAATGGTTATTTTCCAGGTCTTGCTGTTTGCATCCACTGCGTAATCAAAATTTGTTGAAGTGAATTTAATACCTCCGTCAGATGACCCGATAGGGACTGTTTGTGCCCTGCCATAAAAGGGAAGGTAAGCAGTGATGCTTGCCGGGGTTATTGTAAGGTCATATCCGGATGATAACTGCATATTGCCACCACGTACCGGGTTTGCTATATCTGCTTTAAAAACAAAATTTTTGGATTCCACTATCCTTTTGATATCAACCGGAACATTTTCCCGGGCTTTAGAGGTAGTACATGAACCTGCGATAGCAGCTACCAAAAAAAATAAAATGCCAAGCTTTATATATTTCATGATCTTATTGTTTGTAATGATAATATCACAAAATATGCCAATCCCGGTGGGAGGCTGTTAATCTTTATGCTTCATTGTGGCCAATATATTTTTTCCATTTTTCAATAACTGCTTTCATATCATCGGGCAGCTCACTCTCAAAATGTACCGGTTGTAAAGTTGTGGGATGAATAAACCCCAGCTCCTTTGCATGCAATGCCTGGCGCTGGCATAGCACAAAACAATTATCAACAAACTGTTTGTACCTGGTAAACACGGTCCCTTTTACGATCCTGTCGCCCCCATAAAAATCGTCATTAAAAAGCGGGTGGCCTATCAGTTGCATATGAACCCGTATCTGGTGTGTGCGGCCTGTTTCCAGCCGGCATTCTATCAGTGTTACATAGTTATACCTTTTCAGCACTTTGTAATGGGTTATGGCATCCTTGCCATGGTCACCATCAGGGTAAGCCGTAAATAATTTCCGGAAACGCTGGTGCCTGCCCACATGTGCAATGATGGTACCTTCATCCTTTTCCATATCACCCCAAACTAAAGCAATATACCTGCGGTGAACCGTATGATTAAAGAACTGCTTTGCCAGGTCACTCATGGCTTTTTGGGTTTTAGCCATTACCAGCAAACCAGTTGTATTCTTATCAATGCGGTGCACAAGTCCAAACCGGCTCAATTCACTTTCATCAATATTGGGATTTTGCTGTTTAAGATAATATGCAACAGCATTCACCAATGTGCCGTTTGGATTGCCGCTGCCGGGGTGTACTACCATGCCGGCTGGTTTGTTGATGATCAGCAGACTGTCGTCCTCATATTGAATATTCAGGGGTATATTTTCAGGAACGATCTCCGAACTTTCGGGAGAACGGTTATCAAATACAACGATCCTGTCGTGAGCCTTTACCTTGTAATTATTCTTAACCGGCTTTTCATTTACCAGCACCATTTCGTTATCAATACCCTGCTGAATTTTGTTTCTGGTGGCGCCTTCTATCCGGCTCATCAAAAATTTATCAATGCGCAGGGGATCCTGGCCCTTGTCAATAATAATGGTCAGCTTCTCATACAACGCTTCCGACTCTGATGGCTCGTCTTCAATATCCTCAATTTGTTTATTCATAATACATTTTTAAAATTCTAACCTGACCATTGGCCATTAACCATCGACCATCGACCATTACTTTCATTTATCTTTGCAAATTAAATCATTGCAGTGGATAAGCAGAAAGTGATATTTAAAGACCTTGGAATTATTGACTACAAAACAGCCTGGGATTACCAGGAATCACTGTTGCAGGAAAATGTGCAAATCAAATCGGCAATACGCAATAGGCAATATGCAATGTACAATCTGCAACAGGCAACTGAACTCGAAACTCCCGACTCCCGTCTCCCGACTCCCGACTCAGCACTCACCACCACAAACTATTTCCTGCTTTGCGAACATCCTCCTGTTTATACACTGGGAAAAAGTGGTAACAAAGAAAATGTATTGATGAGCGATGCCGAACTGGCAGAAAATGATATTGCATTTTTCAACACAAACAGGGGAGGGGACATAACTTTTCATGGTTTGCAACAGGTAGTTGGGTACCCTATACTTGACCTGGAAAAATATTACACCGATATTGGCAAATACCTGCGCAACCTGGAAGAGGTTATTATTTTGACCATTGCAGAATATGGTATTAAAGGAGGAAGAAGCAAAGGGGAAACAGGCGTATGGATAGTTGATGATATACCCGGGAAGGAAAGAAAGATATGTGCAATAGGTGTACGTTGCAGCCGCTGGATAACCATGCACGGCTTTGCCATTAATGTAAATACCGACCTGGGTTATTTCAATAACATCATTCCTTGTGGAATACAAAACAAACAGGTTACTTCCATACAAAAAGAATTGGGCTATTCAGTAAATTTTGAGGAAGTAAAAGACAAGCTGAAAAGGAATTTTGAAAAAGTATTTCTATCTAAACTAACCCCGGGAGATTAGTTATTTTTTATTTCATCTTTTGGAATGAAGAGTTTATTTTCTTCCAGTAAGCGGTCATTCCTGTAGATCTCAAATAAGTACCAGCCCGATTGATGAAAATTCACTTTCTCCAGTAGGAGAAAATCATCAGCAATATGCTTCAATTCAAACAGGGGTATGTATTCTTCGGTATAGAATTTAATACTGTAATTGTACTTTTTTATGTAAGCAAGGTTTATCACTATATTATTGTCTCTATATGAATCGGTGTACACCCGTTTGCTTGGATAAGTGATTACTGCATTCACAATATCAGAGCCTATTACTTTAGCGGGGGTGCCCTTTTCAGGTTTTTTTGAGCCCGTTACATTATTTTTTTTTGTTCCATTCGATTTTTCCTGCAGTTGGCTATTCTTTTCATACAAGGCACTGATCTCTTTGATCAGTGGGGTGTAATCAACCGTGGTATTTATAACTGGCCGCTTTGCTGCTGTGATGATATAAGCGCCCGTATCAAACACAATGAATAAACGGTAATACATTTTAGCAAAAGGAGGCTTCTTATCAACAAAACCGTTAATCGTGTTTTGTGGATTCAACACAGTAATGATACTTGAGAAATTTTTAGCACTATCGTAAGACCGTTGCACACTGATGCCCCTGACCTGTTGCTGGTATTTATTCTGCCAGAGGATGCTTACCTGGCCATTCGTATTCTTTAAAGTAAAACGGGGTAATGTATCCTGGGCCGAAAGCTTACTCAGTGAGCAGGTAAATAGAAGAAGCAGTAAAATAGTAAACTTATGCATAAGGGTCTGTCAAGATCAAAACAATAAGAGGTTTAAAGGTAAAGATTTATTTCCCTGCAACCCACCTGTATGTAAACATATAATATTACTACCTTTTTTAAATTTGTCTTTTTTAATAAGATCTGTAATGCCATAAAGCGTTTTGGCAGTATACACAAAATCCAGCGGCATCCGGTGCTTAAGCCAGCAATCATTCATAAAAGTCATTAATGCATCCGTTCTTTTTGCATATCCGCCAAAATGATAATCATTAAAGATTTGCAGGTTGTCAAAGTGGGCCAGGCCCGTTAATTCGCTCAATCTTGCTGCACTATCTGTGATCCCTTTCAATACCGTTATACCGATTATATTTTGGGTTGGTTTGGCAGCAATTAATATGCCAGCCAATGTAGTTGTCGTGCCGGTAGCCAGTGCAATATCTGTGTAATCTTTATCGTTCAGCAGTTCGTAGATCAATGCGGCCCCTTTGGCGCCAAGGGGATGATAGCCCCCCTCTGGTATAATGATCCCATTCCCAAATTCACTTTGTAGCTCTTTTATAAACTCCGGATCGTCTTTTTTATCATAATCGTTCCTGGGAATATATTTCAGGATCATGCCATCATGTTCACATTGCTGAAGTGTATGTGAAAGATGTATTGGTTTTTCTCCACGTACAATACCAATAGATTTTAGCTCCCGGGCTTTGCAGGCATATGCTGTTGCAGCCAGGTGATTGGAATAAGCCCCACCAAAAGTTATAATGGTTCTATGTTTTGATGCTAATGCTTCTTCCAGGAAATAATGCAGTTTAAACATTTTATTGCCGGATACCAACGGGTGTATCTTGTCAAGCCTCAATACAGATAACCTTACCTCTTTTTCTGTAAAAAGTTCATCATTCAATTCTGTTATATCGGCTTTGGAAGTATCAAAAAGCATTTGGGATAAACTTAAACTGTTTATACTATTTTTGCTGTGCAAAAATCAATAAAAATAATTTAAAGCTTAATTTAATTATAGATGCAACCCACACTTTTAATTTTAGCCGCAGGAATGGCCAGCAGGTACGGAAGTATGAAACAAACAGAAGGTTTTGGGCCTGCAGGTGAAACCATCATGGATTATTCCATTTATGATGCGATCAGGGCGGGCTTTGGTAAAGTGGTATTTGTAATACGCAAAGATTTTGCAGATGCTTTTAAAGCCAGCTTTGAACCCAAACTAGAAGGAAAGATCAAAACTGAATATGTTTACCAGGAAATGGATTCTTACCTGGGAGAGTTGAAAGCATCCAATGACAGGATCAAACCATGGGGAACAGGCCATGCGGTGTTGTGCGCAAAGGAAGTTATCAATGAACCCTTTGCTGTTATTAATGCAGATGATTATTATGGTGTGGATGCTTTTGAAAAAGCCGCTGAATTTTTAATTAACCGTTG
>JBKJMZ010000052.1:0-50463 GCA_046596255.1 Ferruginibacter sp.
TCTTCTTTACGCTTGTAGGTACCGTATTGCATGATACGACCCGCTAACCTGCTTATAGGCAAACTTTGCAACCAAACATGTCCCGGACCAGTAAGCTTTGCAAAAAATAAACCCTCACCGCCAAACATAAAATTTTTAATACCTTTCACCATTTCGATATCAAAATCAATATTGGCTGTATATGCCACCACACATCCCGTATCAACTTTTAGCATTTCACCTGCTTTTAATTCTTTCTCAACAACATACCCGCCAGCATGTGCAAATGCCAGTCCATCTCCTTCCAGCTTCTGCATAATAAAACCCTCGCCTCCAAAAATTCCGGTACCCAACCTCCGTTGAAATTCAATCCCAATACTTACCCCTTTGGCTGAACACAGGAATGCATCTTTTTGTGCAATGATCTTGCCACCATATTGACTTAGATCAAACTTAATGATCTTACCCGTGTAGGGTGATGCAAAGCTTACTCTTTTTTTTTCCTGACCTGTATTGGTAAAAGCGGTCATAAACAAATTTTCGCCTGTAACAAGCCGTTTGCCGGCACTCATTAATTTGCCCAGGATGCCGGTATTTTGCTGCTGGCTGCCATCGCCAAAAATGGTCTGCATTTCAATCCCATTGTCCATCATCATAAAAGCCCCGCTTTCTGCAATAGCAGTTTCATTGGGGTCAAGCTCAATCTCTACGAACTGTAATTCTTCACCATAAATACGGTAATCAATTTCGTGGTTGGTTCTCATCGTTTAAACAGTTTTGGTTTATTTATAAAGTTATAAGTTATAGAGGACCTAATCCTGTTATATTATGATGAATGGAAATAAAATAGCCCCAATGTTAGAGGGGCTATTTAAAACTATTAAATGATACTGCTTTAATTCACCTTTACAATGACTTTATCCATTTTACCAATTCGTCTCTACCTTTTCCTACCTTTTGTTGCAACTTGCCCAGCATTTCGTCTTCCTTGCCATCTTCGTATTTCAGGTCATCGTCTGTGAGGTCACCATATTCCTGTTTGATCTTACCTTTTAATTCATTCCAGTTTCCTTTTATTTCCAGCTTATCCATGATCATAAGTTTAAAGATTATAAATATTGTTACCTCTAAAAGATACCCATTTTCATGCCAATTGCTTCCTGCCAGTTATACAATATCATCAGGCTTAAAAACCAACGATGTCGCTTATTTTGGCAAGCGACATCGTTACATTATTTTCTCAATATTTATACTTAAGACTAAGTCAAAAGATCATTTTTATTATCAACATTTACCCGTTCTTTCAATTTTCCATTCCATACCTTTTTCCCTTGTAATCTTCTGACCAGGTACATAATACCCACAAAAATGAAGAAGAAGGGGCCTGCAAAACCAAGCAAGCCGATAAATTTAGTACCATAGAATTTTTCCATTGGCCTTCTCAGCCTTTCTGAAATAAGGTACATAGTGGGTACCATTATCAAAGTAAGGAAGAAAGCAAATATCAACCCGAAGATCATCGTCCAGCTTAAAGGCCCCCAGAACACAACGCTATCACCACCAAAGAAAATATGCGGATTCAGGTGCTGGAAGAAAGAAACAAAATCAATATTAAAACCTACAGCCAGTGGTAATAACCCCAGTATAGTTGCTACGGCCGTAAGTAGTACAGGAATGATCCGGATCTTACCTGCTTCAATAGCTGCATGGCGGGTACGCATACCCCTGCCCCTTAATTCGTCGGTAAATTCGATCAGCAGGATACCATTCTTGATCACGATCCCCGCCAGCGCAATAATACCTACTCCCAACATGATCGTAGCGATCGTCATACCTGTAAAAGCATAACCCAGCAATACGCCGATGATGCTGAAGAAGATCTCGGTGATCACGATAAAAGGTTTACTGATGCTGTTGAACTGTAATACCAATATCATAAATATAATGGCGAGGGCACCTAATAACGCATAACCCAAAAATTCAGTCGTCTCTTTTTCCTGCTCACTTTGGCCGCTTAGTTTTAAAGTAACATCAGCCGGTATCTTATTCTTTGTTTTAAAATCATCCAGTTTCAACTGCAGTTCTGCATTTACCTGGCCAACCATGGTAGGGTCCAGTACATTGCTCTGCAACTGTATGGTACGTTTTACATTTTTACGTTTTACAGCACCGGTTGCGGTTGTGTAATCAATATTGGCCACTGCACTTATGGGAATGCTTTTCACCCGCATCGTATTCATATCCATAAATGTGATACGCATGTTCATCAGGTCGGTAATACTATGACGTACCAGGTCGGTGGTGCGTAACTGTATCTTATATTCATCTTCTCCATCTTTTAATTTACTTACTTCTTTACCAAATAAAGCCGTACGTATTTCCATCCCTATCTGCCCGGTACTTAATCCCTCCATCATAGCTTTCTCCCTGTCTACATTTATACTTATTTCAGGGCTGTTCAGATCAATATCCATCTGCAGATTCTCAATACCGTTGATCTGGTTGGTGTCCATATAATGCGACAGATCATTTGCAACTTTTGCAATGCTTTCAAAATTATCTCCCTGTATTTCAATATTTACCGGTGGATCCGTTGGAGGACCTCCATCTTCCTGTGCTACTTCAATACTCGCGCCGGGTATGCCCGTCATCTGCCTGCGTATCTCTTCTTTAAAAGGCAATGTTTTTTTGCCATCTCTTTTATCATACTCAACAAAAGACACCTGTATACGGCCCAGGTTAGGTTGTACGCTCCTGTTATTATCTCTTGGGTTATTGGCGCTTACAGCCACATTGGTAATGATACTTTCTACAATACCGCCAGGCTTTGTAGGCAATTCATCTGCCAGGATCTTTTGTACACGTCCCTCCAGGAGATGGGTAATACTATCAGTGTATTTAATATCAGTACCCACCGGCAATTTTAAATACACGTAAATAAAATTAGGGTCCCCACTGGGGAAGAAAGTGGATTTGGTTCTGCCCGCACTAATACTGATCCATAATAAGATCACTGATAAAATAAACAATCCGAACAATGACACAAATGCCCAAACCGGCCTCCAGCCTACCAATATCCATTTCAGTAATTTCTCATACTTGTTCATTAACGCAGGCAAAACCCTTCTTTGAAAAGCATGAATAGCATCATTTAATACGTAAGCATTCAATACCATTAACAAAGCCATCATTAAAAAGAAATTGGCAGTACCATGATAACCGGGCAGATGTAATAAAACACCTGCTATAGCAAAGATCACAAACCATTTATTGGTCCAGATAGCTCGTTTTGGCTTTTCATATTCTTTACCTTCGGGCTTCATGAAACTTACTGCAAAAACAGGGTTAAAAATAAAGGCCACGATCAATGAAGCCGCCAATGTAAGTATGAGTACCGTTGGCAGGTAGATCATAAATTTGCCTATCAATCCTTTCCATAATAATAATGGGAAGAAGGGTGCCAATGTTGTGGCAGTTCCAGCCAGCACCGGGATAAAAACCTCCCCTGCAGCTTCCTTGGCACTTCGAACTATAGGGACTTTACCATTATTATAAATACGGTGGGTATTCTCAATCACCACAATTGCATCATCCACAATAATACCCAGCCCCAGCAACAATGCAAAGAGTACAATAAAATTTAGCGTAACGGTTGTACCAATGATACTATCTGCAAGTGGCAAAAACATAAAGGCAACAAATACACTCAATGGTACACTTAATGCTACAAAGAACGCATTAGTAACTCCCATGAAGAACATGAGAATGATCAGTACCAGCACAAAACCAATGATAATGGTATTTACCAGTTCGTTAAAAGATGTTTTGGTTGCTTTGCTCAGGTCGCCTGTTATCACAACGTTTAAATCCTGGGGCAGTTCCTCTTTTTCCTTCATCTCTGCTACAATGCCTTTTATTTTATCTGCAGCATTAATTAAATTTTCTCCTGCACGTTTTACGATGTTGAGTGTTACTACATTTTTACCATCCAGCCTGGCATAACTATCCTTTTCTTTAATGGTATCTTTTAGCTCTGCAATATCCCTTAGATAAACAGTGGCACCCTGTGCACTGCTGCGTACTACAATATTGTTCAGGTTAAGAACGCTGATGAATTGCCCTTTTACTTTAATGGTCCGGCGCATATCACCAATCTCCAGTGTACCACCTGTTATATCCCTGTTCTCCCGGCTGATAGCATTTTCAATATCCATAAAACTCACCCTGGCCTGGCTCATTTTATAAGGATCTACATTTACCTGTATCTCTCTTTCCGGAGCACCAACGATCTCTGCACGGGTTATCTCGGTGAGCTCTTCAAATTTATCCTGCAATTTATCCGCATACTGCTTTAGCTTAATCCCATCATAATCGCCACTCACATTTACAAACATAATTGGCATTTCGCTGAAGGCAAACTCAGCAACAGCAGGTTCGGAAGTAAGGTCATTGGGAAGATCTGTTTTGGCTTTATCGATAGCATCCTTAACTTTTAGTTTGGCCAGTTCAGTTTTTACATCTGTATCAAACTCTGTAACGATCAAACTGTAATCGGCTTGAGAGGTGCTGGTAATTTTTTTAACTTTGGCACCGCTTATTCCTTTCAATTGTTTTTCAATAGGCCTGGTTACCAGGTTCTCAATATCCTTGGGTGAATTACCGGCATACACGGTAACAATGGATATTGTTGGTACCACGATATCGGGAAACTGCTCCTTGGGCATGGTATTGAATTTGATAAGCCCAAAGGCAGAGATCAGCACCGCAATGATGTAAACTGCAGTACGGTTGTCTACAGCCCAGCTGGTAGGACCAAACTGTTTGAATTTTTCTTTTATTCCTTCAATGAAATTCATAAGCGATTATTTGGCCCCCTCTGAACTTCGTTCTTTCCTTTGCAGGAACCCGGAAGGAGGAAGAGGAGGAGATTATGTTTTATTAATTTAGTCAGTACACTGCTTCAAATCTAAAAGCCTCTTCAATTATTATACACTAAAAGTTCCCCCTTCCCTTCGACTTCGCTCAGGACGGGCGGAGGGGACTCTTAGATAGTTGTAGTAATGGTTTGTCCTTCGTATAAATTCTGGAATCCTTCTGTAACCAGTTGATCACCTACTTTAAGTCCGGCTTTTATTTCAACCTTTTCGCCATACACTTCTCCAATGGTTACCACCACCCGGTGTGCTAAGGTTTTGCCATTGCTGCTCCTGCTTAACACATAAACATATTTACCCGTTTCATCGCTCTGTACCACGTTAATAGGAATTACAATAGCATTAACTGCAGCGTAGTCCAGGATCTTTACCACCACCGACTGGCTTGGTTTTAAGATAGGGTCATAAGGTATTTTCGCCTCGGCAATAAAACCTCTTTGCAGTGGGTCAATGGACTGGCTGATCAGCGAAATAGTAGAATTAACTGTTTTATTCGCATCCGGGATCGTTATCTGAACCTGCGAACCTTTTCGCATCCTGGTCAAATAATTTTCAGGAACATTGATAACTACTTTTAAACTGCTGGTGTTAACGATCTTTATTACACCCATTCCCGGAAAAGCTTCTCCAAGCTTAACAGTTACCAGGTCAGCAATACCGTTTACATCACTATATACATTAGCCGTTTTCATTTGCTCAACAGCAACCTTTACCTGTTCGTTAGAAGACTTCAATTGATTCTCGAGGCTTTCAACATTTGTTTTAGCGGTGATCAACTGTACTTCGGTGCCAATACCCTGCTCCCATAAATTCTTTTGGCGCTGATAGAGATTCTTTGCAAAACCCAGTTGTGTTTTAATACCCTCAAGCTGTTGGCGGGCTGCAGCTACCTGCTGTCTTACAATAGCATCATCAAGTTTTAACAGCAACTGGCCTTTTTTCACAAACTGTCCC
The DNA here is from genome assembly GCA_046596255.1 of Ferruginibacter sp. Taxonomy (GTDB): domain Bacteria; phylum Bacteroidota; class Bacteroidia; order Chitinophagales; family Chitinophagaceae; genus Ferruginibacter. The sequence continues at coordinate 5,868 of JBKJMZ010000052.1, forward strand.
TGTTGTACATATACTGCTCTAACCTGTCCCCCCATACCACGTGTTGATATGTAAGAAATATTTTCGGCATCTACCTTGCCCATCAGGTCAATATAATGTTTAAAATCTGCCGTGGTTACCGGGGAAACGGAAACAAGTTTTATTTTTGCTGCATTTGCAGTAACACTGTCTATTTTTTCTAACTCGGCCTGTAGCTTTGCAATATCGACTTCGTTCTTTGCTTTTGCAGTTTTAAGTTTTTCAAGCTCAATTTTTTTATCGGTAATAGTTGCTGTACCATCTTTTTTACTATTACCGCAGGATGCTATTAAAAACATGGTAAAAATGAAGATCCCGATCTGTGTTATTTTTTTCATCTGTTTATTGTTAGTCTTGATTAATTTAATTTACCGGTGGCTTTTAAAAAATCGATCTTTGCAATGATGGCGTCATTCAATGCACTGATATAATTTGTTTGTGCCATTTTAAGATCAACCTGTGCTGTATTTATTTCCGAGGATGACCCGGTGCCTATCTCGTATTTTTTTTTGGTTTGCCCGTATACTTTTTCAGCAAGCGTCATATTCTTCTTTTGGTACTCCAAAGCGGCAATGGCCGAAATGAAATTCCTTTTTGCATTCTCTACTTCATTGTCAATATTGATTTTTAAGGCTTCGGTCTGGTTCTGGCTTTTCTGCAATTCCAGTTTTGCTTTTTTGATTCTTGCATTAAGCGCAAAGCCATTAAAGATGGGCACTCTCATCTGCACGCCGATATAAGAGCTGGTGAACCATTCACCCTTACCAAAGAAATCAAATTTGTAACGCTGGGCCTGTTTGCTGTAACCGCCTACCAGGGCAAAAGTTGGGATCTGGTTAAGTTTATAGCGGCGAACGTTTAAGGTATTGAGGGCATTGGTCACTTCTGATATCTGGTAATCCTTTCGGTCGCTGTATTTAAACTGGCTTGCTTCCAGTACCCCTTCTTTTATTTGAGCCTCATCAAGCTTATCAGTTAATACCAGGCTATCCTGTATGGGCATGCCCATTATTAACTTTAACCCTGAATATCCATTGCTGATCATGTTGTTTGCTCTCAGCTTTTCGGTTTGCAAGTTTACGATCTGTACCGAAAGCTTATCAATATCGACCCGTTCAGTAAAGCCATTATCATACATTACCTGTACATCGTGTTTTAATTTTTCAAGCCGCCCGAGATTTGCATCAAGCAATTCAATTTGTGTTTTACCATTTAAAAGTTGATAATAAACTTTGTACACATTTGCCCTGATGTTCTCCTCCGTTAATTCAGCAATACGTTCCTGTAATGTGATGGTGCCGTTGCGGGCTTTTAAAGCAATAAAGACCTGGCCATCAAAAATTAACTGGCTTAAGGTTACACCTATGTTTGCATTCCATGGGGTACCAAACTGGAAAGGAAGGTTTCCAAAGCCTCCTGCGGGGTAGTTTATCGGTTGGCCATTGCCATCTTTAACAGCTTCATCTATCAACACTTTGTAAGTAGCCGGGCTTATAAAATCGGGGATAACCTGCACAGGAATATCTATGTTCCGGGTAATTGACGCATTCCCGTTTATTTGCGGCAGCGCAATGGATGTAATATCCCTGTTGGTTTGTTTTTGAATGAGAATATCGAGCAAGGCATTCTTTACATATACTGAATTTTGTTTGGCATAATCCGCAGCCTGCTGTACAGTGAATGAATTTATTTTTTGTGCTTCCACTGTATAACCAGGCAGCAACATGCTCACTATTCCCATAACTATCGGGAAGCTATATTTCCTTGATTTTTTCATCACAACTTTTTTATTACTCATTATTTTTTATTAGCGATCTTATCTTTCTGTTCCTTGTATTTAATGATCAGTTTATATCCCTTAAGCGATACCAGGCCAAAAAGAAAATGTATCAATATTTCTTCTTCTATCTTAGCCAGGCTATGTTTTAATTTTTGTTGAAACTCAGGATTGAAGGGAATGAACATGGTTTCCACCCGGTACCTGCACAAAATATCTACCGGCAGTTCAGGCCTATACAACTCTTCTTTGATGCCCCGCTGTAGGTTTTGGGTACATACATTATACAGGAATTCGTTCTTGTGCTTGCTGAATTTGCTGAATGCCGCAGGATGGTATTTCTGCATATCATACAGGATAGAGGGGTTCATGGTCTTGAACATCTCTGCCATCATATCCATAACCAGGAAGATCTCATGCACTGCATTTTCCGACCTGTCAATATCAGATTTACAGGCGCATTGGTTGGTTTCAATAACCTCGTCAACCACCGCCTCTATCAGTTCGTCCTTATCCTTGAAATACTGGTAAATGGTCTTTTTGCTCATGCCCAGGTTGGAAGCAATATCATCCATGCTGATGCTGCGAATGCCATACTGCATTACCAGCGCATGTGCAGCTTTTTGTATCCGTGGCTTTGTGTGTATATCTGTCATAATTGGGGCACAAAACTACGGAAACTTTTAACGTAACCAAAGTTTCCATGTAATTATTTTGCCAAAGACTACTAATTCGGGACAAGCTAAAGCCAATACTGTTGAAGATAGTAAAGGGTTTGGAGCTATTTTATAACAAAGTTTATGGCATTAAAAATTTTAGGTTTTGTGGTATGTATGATTATTGCAAGTATTATTTCCCTTTCTTCTTTGCCGCCTTTTGAGCATCAGCAGCCTGATTTTTATAAAAATCAGTTAGAAGCACATTCAATGGAGTTCCAGCTTGAGCAAGCTCAGTCATCCGATGTAGAAAAGGTAAAATCAACTTCCGATATTCCATTGTATAATTATACTCATTCATTGATCCAGTTGGAAGATAACCTGTATGCAAGGTTTTATTATCTAAATCTTTATAGCCAACACAATCGCCCATTGCCCTCAATAAATCCCAATAATCGGCGACTTGTTTTTCAACAACGAGTTTTTCCGGCTCAACACATAAGTCAGCATAATAGATACGATACTTTTCAATCACCTTTTTATGACCTCTAAAAACTATTTCAATCATGTTTATATCATCTATTAACCATTGTGGAATTGTAGCATACCCTTTGGCAGCAACCAAGCGTAGAAATAATTGCTTTCTATCTTCTTTTTTGCTTTTAAAATCCTTATACCATCCTGTAAAAAATGTACCTATAACAATACCGATAAGTACTTTACCTGTTTCCGTAATTACTAAAGTATAGTCCATATATTTTTTATTTAAACAGTTGTTTTGAAACAATCACAAATTTAAACTTTACACATCATGTTTACTAATCTTTTAGAGTTAATAAAATCAATGCCTGATGAACAAACTTGTCGCAATTATGTAGCTGAACAACGCTGGGGAGTTGGTAAGGTTGTTTGCCCTTATTGTGGACATAATAAAGCCTATGTAATTGAAGGAGGTAAAAGATATAAATGCAGTTCTAAAACATGCTATAGTAAGTTTTCTGTTTTGGTAGGGACATTTATGGAGGACAGTAAAATACCATTGACTAAGTGGCTGGCTGGGATATATCTTGTTACCAGTTCAAAGAAAGGCATATCCTCTTATACACTTGGAAGACAGTTAGGCATTGCTCAAAAGAATAGTTGGTTTATGATGCACAGGATAAGGCAGGTATTAACTGATAAAACAGATATTGTTTTAGAGGGCGAAATTGAGATTGACGAAACTTATCTCTCAAAACCCTTTAGGTCAAAATACAAGGGTTTACCACCTGATGAAGTGGAAAGGTTAACCATTGAGAATAAGTTTAAAAATAAAGGTGCTGCCATAGGATTAATACAAAGGGACGGTAAAGCTATTATAAGAGCAATAGACAGCATCAACAAACAAAACATAAAGGATATAGTTACTAAGCACGTATCTACTCAAAATACCATCCTTTATACCGATGAAAGTAACCTGTATAAATATTCATTAAGAGATTATAAGCGTGAAACTGTTTGCCACTCATTAGGAGAATGGGCAAAAGGTAATTGTCATGTAAATACAGTTGAGGGATTATGGTCTGTAATGAAACGTGGATTATACGGCATATATCATAGGGCATCTCCAAAACATTTACAGTCCTTTTGCAGTGAGTTTGAGTTCAGATATAATACCCGTCATATTAACGACAGCCAGCGTTTTACTTTATCTTTACAAGGGCTGAAAGGACGGCTAACATACAAACAACTTATAAGTGAAAAAGAAAGCAAAGAAAAAGATACCCGCTCCTATTACCGTCAAAACAAACCTTAGTCCTGATGAACTATTGAAACGGTTATTAAATACTCCTATCAAAAAGAGAACAAAAAAATAAATTAAGGTTGTAGTTTGGCTAAATCATAATACATCTGCCTGGTATCTTCTCCAATATCGGAATCGGTAAAATACAAAAAACCTTGTTTTTCATAAAATGGCAATGATTTTAAATACGCATCCACAGTTAAGAATCTACATCCAGTTTTATTATTTGTAACAAAATGAATTTTTAGAAAATCTAAAATCATTCTACCAAAACCCTTTCCTTTATAAGCATTGCTTACTCCTAACCTACCTAATTTTACGGCTGGATAACTTGGTAGTCTTTTTTCATTGGGCAATGGTCTTCTTAATCTATTCCAAAATGGTTTATCAGCATCTTTTAAAGATATTTTATCATTAAAAACACTAAAAAAAGCTATTGTGGAATTATTTTCAGAATCTTCTATTAAATGAGTTACAGCTAAAAGTTCTTTTAGGTAATTCTTAGAATCGTTAATAATAAAGTCATTCAAATCGGTATCATCACAATCAAATGACTTTATCGAATAATCTTCGGTAAGCCTAATTAATGAATAATTTGAAAGGTCAATTTGATTTGACACTAATAGACATAAGTTTAGTGTAGCTGGCTTGCATTTGTGCCATCTGGGAAGTGGTAACTTTATTTGCTTCCGTTTTAGTCATATTTTGTCTAAAATGTTCAGCTTCTTTACCCTTAATAACGGGAGTTTCTTTAATTGGCTTTGCCATGATGTAATCAATGTTTCGTAACACAAAGCTACGTTGATAAAGCCATTTATAATAGGTGTATAGGCTATTTAGCTAATCAATAACATCATTATTAGGCTATAAAAAGGTGTATAATATTTTATACACCAATACATTATGTAGGTTATACAACCTTATCCACTTTACTGAAAATTACATATTTCATCGAGTACTTTTACTCATAAAATACAGTAAATTCAACATTTTAAATACCAAAAACATTGGCAATTACAGGCTAATATTCTTAGTTGTTTTAAAACAATTGGCTTATATTTGTACAAAAGATAATATAGTGCCTCCTATAAAAAGGCATTTACTACTAATATGGTACAATAACAATTTAAAATAAAATAACATGGCAAAAAGTTGGAAACCGAAAGTATTTCCGGTATATAAACCACCCAAAATCGCAGACCCTTTTAAAGATTATATGAAAGCCTTTAAAGAACCAAAAATTAAAGAGATGCACTTTGTTACTTTCTATGAAAGACAGGTTCAGGAAGTTTTATGTGAAGCAATTAGAAAAAAAAGATTGGTAAGATTTAATTATACTGATAAGGCTAAAAATTATTCAGATTGGAGAATGGTTGAGCCTTACCTGATAGGAGAATTAATTAGTACGGGAAATATTGTTTTATCTGCATGGTATTTGCCAACGCAACAACAACAAATGTTTAATGATGAAAAGGAAGGATGGAGGCAATATATCTTAGAGAATATAGACTTAATGACGGTAGAAATACAAGCGAAAAATCATAATGGATTAAGACCAAAATACAGTCCAAACAGTAAAACAATGAGTATTATACATTGCAGAGTGCAATAATTTCGGGGTCTTTTACTTCTTTTAAAGTTTCTTGAAGCCAATCTTGAAGTGAGGCTAAAACTACTTCATCAGGTAAGGTATCCTTCCAGCTACAGATAGTTCCTAAAATATCAGATTTGCCACCTAAGCAGGCAACACACTTAACAATAGTATTTATTATCTGCCTGTCTATCTATTTTGGACTCTTTAAACGATATAAACGTTTATATCGTTGGCTACCTGTATATAGTCCCTTATTAGTAGTTATTACGATTATTTTACCATTGGTAACAATTTTATAACGTTGTGGCAGTTTGTATAGGTTGATGTGGGTAGGCTGCAAAGGCTTACTAATAAAGTATCTTTATCATCTAAACATAGCATTATGGACAAGCCATTTCAGTACAAAAAATTATTCCAGTATTTCCTGCAGGGCCTGTTGGTACTAGCCCCGGTAACCATTACTATTTACTTTATATGGATCACGGTTTCCACCGTTGATAGCTGGATACCCATTTTTACTTATACCGATTCAACCGGAATAGTACGTGTAAGGAATTATGGTATAGGTTTTATTTTCATTATTGGGGTGCTGGTCATCATCGGTTACCTCAGTTCCTTTTTTATTACCAGCCGCTTTATTGGATTTTTCGACAGAATCCTGCAGAAGACACCGGGCATTAAACATATATACGGTACTACCCGTGATTTTTTTGAGGCATTTGCAGGTGACAAAAAAAAATTCACCAAACATGTGCTGGCCAATATTGACGACAATGATATATGGCGTTTTGGATTTGTTACCCGGGATGATATGCAGGATTTTGGCTTTGCAGATTATGTTACCGTATACATTCCAATGGCATATTCCGTTGCCGGTAATGTTTACGTGATACCCAAACACCGGGTAAAACTTATTGAAAATATTAGCGCTGCACAGACCATGAAATTTACAGTAAGCGGCGGTATTACTTATATTGATGAAGATGATACAAAATCAAAAACAGCTAAATAACGTGCCGGTAGGCGGTGCTTCCTGAGCATTGATAGTTGACCATTGATTATTGAGTCTTTATTTGAGGTCTTTATTTGAGATCTTTTATTAAATGTTCAATATGCAATGCTCAATGTTCAAATCTCAAGTTTGTAAGTAAGGCAGGTACAGCACACTGCTGTTCCTTGAGCATTGATAGTTGACCATTGATTATTGAGTCTTTATTTGAGATCTTTTTATTAAAATGCCACTTAAATATTCAATACACAATGCTCAATGTTCAATCTTCAAGTGTGAAAACCCTCATTCTTTTGTGAGCATATAAACGAGGGCTGGAGCAATAAAAATATTAAATTGTTGAAATCAAAAATCAAAAACTACAAAAGTAAATAAGTTCCTTATTTTTTACTTTTGAGTGTTTCCTTATTTTAAGTAGCTTAATGACGTATCGATGAAAAGAGTTATTGTAAGATCATTATTCTTACTCCTGTTTCTTTTAGGCAGCTACAAGTGCTGGTGCTGGGGCTTTTACGCTCACCAAAAAATAAATTACTATGCTGTTTTTTTGTTGCCGCCTGAGATGATGGTCCTTTTCAAACCCAATATTGCTTTTTTAAGTGAACACGCGATTGACCCGGATAAAAGAAGATATGCCGTGCCTGATGAGGGCCCAAGGCATTATATTGATATTGATCAATACGGTGCATATCCTTACGAAAGTTTACCACGCAAATGGGCCGATGCAGTTGCCAAATTCGGTGAGGATTCTTTAAAGAAGCATGGCATCGTACCCTGGCATGTGCAAACCATGCTGCACCGCTTAACAGATGCTTTTAAAGCAAAAAACTACAGCCTCATCATGAAAAACAGTGCCGAGATAGGCCACTATATTAGTGATGCACACGTGCCCCTGCATGCCAGCAGCAATCACAACGGGCAGCTTACCAATCAAAAGGGCATACATGGTTTTTGGGAAAGCCGTGTACCTGAGCTGCTTGCCGAAAAAGAATTTGATTTTTTTATCGGACAGGCAGCATACATACAAAATCCCGGTGATTTTATCTGGAAACGTGTATTGGAAAGCGCTAAAGCTGCCGATACTGTTTTAAGATATGAGCGGGAACTCTCCCAACAATTTGCCGATGATAAAAAATATGCTTTTGAAGACCGCAACGGGAAAACCATCAGGCAATATTCTACCGCATTTACGATCGCCTACAATAAAAAACTAGATGGTATGATTGAGCGCCGCATGCGCCAATCCATATTTGCCATCGCCTCATTCTGGTATACAGCCTGGGTCAATGCAGGCCAGCCTGATCTTAAAGGGCTGGTTACCCAAAAATTCACTGCTGCGGAACTGGAAGAATTTGAGAACCTCAACAGGCAATGGAGTTCCGCCGGCAAAATGATAGGGCGGGAAGAACAATAACCCTATAAGATTCTGTGTTACAATCCCAATGAATTTTGTATTATTTTTGCTACCGAAAAATTAATCAGCATGGGAGCCGTTCATAATTTTAATGCAGGTCCGTCTATTTTACCAAAAACGGTTTTTGAAGAGGCTTCGCAGGCTGTTCTCAATTATAATAATACAGGTTTATCTATTTTAGAGATCGGTCACCGCACGCCTGTTTTCCAAAAAGTGATAGATGAGGCCAGGGCGCTGGTAAGTGAATTGATGCAGCTTGATGACAACCACGAGGTGTTGTTCTTACATGGAGGCGCATCAACCCAGTTCATGCAGGTGCCTATGAATTTACTGGATGATAAAGAAACAGCAGCTTATACAGATACAGGGGTATGGAGTACCAAAGCCATCAAAGAGGCAAAGCTTTTTGGCAAGGTAGAAGTGGTATGCAGCAGCAGGGAAAGCAATTTTAATTTTATTCCTAAAGATTTTGCTGTGCCCAATGATTCAAAATATGTACACATCACCACCAACAATACCATTTACGGAACCCAGTGGCAAAAGATCCCGAAAACAAGCAACAGCCTGGTTGCCGATATGAGCAGTGATATTTTCAGCAAGGTTATTGATTTTAACAGCTTCGATCTTATTTATGCAGGAGCACAAAAGAACATGGGGCCTGCAGGTGTTAACCTGGTTGTTGTAAATAAAAATATTTTAGGAAAAGTAAAACGCAATATTCCTACTATGCTGGACTACCGCAACCATATCAGGGAAGGATCTATGTTGAATACGCCACCCGTGTTTGCCATATATGTATGCATGCTTACTTTACAATGGCTAAAGGCACAGGGCGGGGTTTCAGCTATAGAAAAACTCAACAATGAAAAAGCGGCTTTATTGTACACAGCCATTGATGAGAACCCATTATTTACGGGCACCGTAAATAAAGATGACAGGAGTAAGATGAATGTATGTTTTGTAATGAATGATCCTGAACTGGAAGAACCATTCTTACAATTTACAAAACAGCAGGGCATTGTGGGCATCAAAGGGCATCGCCTTGTGGGTGGCTTCAGGGCTTCATTGTATAATGCACTGCCATTAAGCAGCGTAGAGGTATTGGCACAATTAATGAAGGAATTTGCACTACAAAAGGCATAATTGAATTTACATTTACACTAATTAAAACAACAGCATGGTAACTATATCGCCTTTTAAAGCATTAAGGCCGGCAGCAGAATTAGCCAAACAGGTGGCATCACGCCCATATGATGTACTCAACAGTAAAGAAGCCAAGGTAGAAGCACAGGGTAACAATGTAAGTTTTTTACACATCACCAAAGCTGAGATCGATCTTCCTGAAACCATTGATATACATGCCCAGCAAGTGTATGATAAAGCAAAGGAGAACCTGGACGCATTTATGAGCCGCAACATCCTGTTCAGGGAGAACAAAGCCTGCTATTATATATATGAATTGCAGATGCCCGCCCCGGCCGGATCGGACGGGAATGGCAAAAGCCAGACCGGCCTTGTTTGCGGAAGCTCAGTGGATGATTATGAGAATGGCCTGATAAAAAAACATGAATTTACCCGGCCCGAAAAAGAACAGGACCGCATTAATCATATCAAGACCACCGGTGCACAAACAGGTAATGTTTTTTTAGCTTACCGTAATGTTGCAGAAGTTGATTTATTGATCAACAAATGGAAAGTAAAGAATCCTGTATATAATTTTACTGCCGATGATGGCATACAGCATACCATCTGGATCGTGAATGATAATGATACGATCGAAAGCATATCCCGTCTTTTTAAAGAAAAAGTTCCCTGTACTTATATTGCCGATGGGCACCACCGTGCCGCATCTGCAGCTAAAGTAAGGACAGCCCTTGGAAGGGAAGCCGGCGCAGGTGCAGCTATATTTCTTACCACATTGTTCCCGTCTAACCAATTGTACATCATGGATTATAACCGGGTGGTTACCGACCTCAATAACTTAAATGAGGAAGCATTTTTAAGCGCTGTTGAAAATAAATTCGATGTTGAAAAAGCAGGGCAGGCATTCTCTCCTGCCAAATTGCACGAGATAGGCATGTATTTAAATGGCCAATGGTATCGTTTAACAGCTAAGGAAAATTCTTTTCCTACAGACCCGATCGGAATACTTGATATATCTATCCTGCAGAACAATTTACTTGATCCAGTATTGAATATCAAAGACCAGCGCACCGATAAGCGGATCGATTTTATTGGTGGCATAAGGGGTTTATCCGAGCTGGAAAAAAGAGTTAACAGTGGAGAAATGAGTGTGGCATTTAGTTTGCACCCCGTAACTATACAGCAGTTATTTGATATTTCCGATAGCGGAAATGTAATGCCTCCTAAAAGTACCTGGTTTGAACCTAAACTGAGAGACGGCTTACTTACCCATTTGATTGGTAATGCAGGAACGGAATAACTATTAAACATTAATAACATTCAATGTATCTTTAAAATGATGAAAAAACTTTTTATACTGTTTATTGCGGTTTGTATTCAAACTGCATTGTTTGCACAGGATGTAAAACAATTACATGATAATGCAAGGAATTATATGCACAAGGGCGACTACCCCAATGCCATCCTGGTACTTAACCGTGCACTTGCATCAGATCCAAAGAACCTGGAGATTGCCAAAGACCTTGCCCTGAATTATTATTATGCCAAAGATTATAGAAAAGCTATCGAGGTATTAGAACCGCTTTTAGATAGGAATGATGTAGATGACCAGTGTTTCCAGATAGCCGGGGATGCTTACTGGGCCATGGAAAATGCCAAAGAAGCAGAAGATATGTACAGGAAGGGAATAAAGAAACTTCCTAACAGCGGCGCTTTGTATAACGAGCTGGGCAAAGTACTGTGGACGAAATCTGATTATTCAGCAATCAAGCAATGGGAAAAAGGAATTGAAAAAGACCCGGGCTTTGCCGGCAATTATTACAATGCCAGCAAATTCTATTATTTTACTACAGATAAAGTGTGGAGCTTATTGTATGGAGAGATATTCATAAACATCGATCCCAAAAGTGCATACAGCCCGGAGATAAAGAACATACTTTTAGAAGGGTATAAAAAATTGTTTGCCGATGCAGACATTGAAAAGTACAAGGAGAAGAATAGTTTTTCAACTGCATTCTTAAAAACAATGAATAAACAAAGTTCATTGGCGGCAGCCGGTATCAATGCCGAAACACTCACTATGATCAGGACCCGTTTTATTTTAGACTGGGACGTTAACTATGCCGCCAAATTCCCTTTTAAATTATTTGAACTACAGCGCCAATATATACAGGAAGGTTTGTTTGATGCTTATAACCAATGGGTATTTGCAACTGCACAGAACCTACCTGCCTACCAGGCATGGACTAATACGCACACGGAGGAACACGCAGCTCTGACCCGCTTTTTACAGGACCGGATCTTTAAAGTTCCCAACGGGCAGTTTTACCATTGATCTAAATATGACCCAACCATTTCAATTTTTAAATAGTGGTGAGTTTAAATTATACTTTTATTAAATGAACTGACAAGCAGCATGTCGAAATAATCACGATATTCATGGGGACAGCCCGGGTCAGGCAGGCTTACAACTTTTCAAAACAGGCTGCAAACTTCCTTATCCCAAAATGGAAAATGCGTAATTTTTATTAACTTGTTGCATAAACTAATTATCATGGAAGAGCAACGGGATGAAAAATTATGGCATATAGCTAAAAAAAGAGCCAATTTTCAACGCAGTCTTGTTACTTATTTTGTAGTTAATGCATTCTTATGGTTCATCTGGTGGTTTAAGTCGGGCAGGCATGGCGATCATGATATGCCATGGCCTATCTGGGTTATGATCGGTTGGGGTATTGGCCTTATCTTTCAATACATGAATGCCTATGGCGGAAGCAGGAAAGACCTGGTAGATAAAGAATACGAAAAACTAAAGAATCAAAAACCATAGATCCCTTAAGGGATTTAAGCGTGTTAAAAATAAATTTGAACGCTGCAACGATTAAAGAGAACATAGACAATAATACGCTAAAGCCCGCCAAACCAACGATCGCATATGAATGAACATTCCAGACTATTTGATTACATCGATTTTCAACTCAGCAAATTCCCGAAAGCGGATATGTTCAGCGGGAAAGAAAATGGTCAATGGAGAAAATACAGCACTGCCGAAGTAAAAGACCTGGTGAATAAACTCAGCGCAGGCTTAATGAAGCTTGGGGTGAGCGGGCATGACATGAACATTGAGCGCCAGGACAAGATCGCATTAATATCCAAGAACCGCCCTGAGTGGTTGATGCTGGATATGGCCTGCCAGCAGATCGGCGCTGCGCTTTGTCCCATCTACCCAACCACCAATGTTAATGAACTGGAATTTATTTTCAATGATGCAGCAGTGAAATATGCATTTTTGAGTGGGCAGGATATCCTGGATAAGGTGAATATCGTACGCAGCAAGGTTCCAAGCCTGGTGAACGTATATAGCTTTGACGAACTAACCGGTGTTGAGAACTGGAAAAAATTAATATCCAATGTAACTGCAGATGACCTTGCAGCTGTTGAAAAGATCAAGGCAGGGATTTTGGCAACTCATTGTGCTACGGTCATCTATACATCAGGCACTACCGGCACACCTAAAGGCGTAATGCTCAGTCACCGCAATATTGTTACCAATGTTATTAATTCAGTTAAGAGTTTTCCATTTGATGACGATGTAGATGCCAGGGCACTTAGCTTTTTACCCCTCAATCATATTTTTGAGCGGATGGTCTCCTATATCTATATCAGCAGCGGCATTTCCATTTATTATGCCGAAAGTTTAGAGACCATTGCCGAAAATCTTAAAGAAGTAAAGCCGACCCTATTTGCAACAGTACCACGACTGCTGGAAAAAACCTATGAGAAGATTATGGATAAGGGCGCTGAGCTTACCGGCATTAAGAAAAAATTATTTTACTGGTCTGTTGCCCTTGCCAACGAATACGATAATCTTAAACCAAAAAGTATTTCTTATAAACTACAGCTTGCACTTGCCAATAAATTAATATTCAGCAAATGGAGAGAAGCCCTGGGAGGCAATATCAAACTCATTGTAACAGGTGGTGCAGCCTGCCAGGTAAGGCTCATCAGGATCTTTACCGCGGCCAATATCCCGATCTATGAAGGTTATGGCCCTACAGAGAACAGCCCCGTAATCAGTGTCAACTGCCGCAGTAAGGCCGGTACAAAATTCGGAACTGTTGGTTTGGTTTTACAAGGCCAGGAAGTGAAGCTTGAAGCAGACGGAGAAATTTGTGTAAAGGGGCCAAGCGTGATGATGGGATATTATAAACGGCCCGACCTAACTGCTGAAACCATTATTGATGGATGGCTGCATACCGGTGATATTGGTGTTTTTGAAGATGGCAAATACCTGAAGATCACCGACCGTAAAAAAGAATTGTTCAAGACCAGCGGCGGAAAATATGTTGCTCCCCAGCCCATTGAAAATAAAATGAAAGAATCTCCTTTTGTTGAGCAGATGATGGTTGTTGGTGCAGAGCAAAAATTTGTAGGAGCGCTCATTGTTCCTTCCATCACCAATTTAAGAGAATGGATGCTGCATAAGGGAATACCTTTTACTACTATTGAAGATGCCATTCACCATCCAAAAGTATTGGACCTGTATAAAGAGCTGATCGACTCTTTCAATAAGTTCTTCAACCATGTGGAGCAGATCAAAAAGTTTGAATTGTTGCCGCACGAATGGACTATTGACAGCGGCGAACTTACGCCTACCTTGAAATTAAAAAGGAAAGTGATCATGGAAAAATACAAGCCGGCATACGACAGGATCTATAGTTAAATAATAAAACCGGAAACCCAGTTTTGCTGGTTTTTCCGGCTTACTATTAACATGCTTGTACGTGTTTTAAAAGGATGTGATGGGCTGGAAAATGTTTTTTCAGGTTTAAAATTACTTAACAGCTTTGGGGTTGATCATAGTTTAAATATCTTCTGCAATTACGAACCTCATTAGATGATAAATCAGTCTTCAATGAGCTAAAGGATGCTGTTCCCTTATATGTCATGACTTATATTAATCTATGCTCCAAATTAGCGCAATAGCGTTTTGTGAAAAGTAGTAGTAAATAAATAATTAAAGTAGTACTATTACTACAAGCACTATAAATGGAGACTCAGTGAAATATTAAATGAGTTTATTTTCCAGGGCATACTTGGTAAGGTCAGCATTGGATTTAAGATTCATTTTTACCATAACCCGGGCTCGGTAGGTACTTACGGTGGTTACACTTAAAAATAGCATGTCTGCAATTTCGGAAACGGATTTACCATTGGCCAGAAGTTTCATCACATCAAATTCCCTGTCGCTCAGGTTCTCGTGTGGAAAGAGAGTTGAATCTGACGAGAAATTATTTGCCAGCTTTTCTGCTATGGATTGCGATATATATTTTTTGCCCAGAAGTACTTTCTGCACAGCTTTTACCAGTTCATCAGGAGCAGTATCCTTACTTAAATATCCCGAAGCACCTGATTTAAGTGCCCTCAGTGCGTATTGTTCTTCGGGGTGTATGCTAAGGATAAGAACGGGTAACTGCGGAAAACTCAATTTGATCTGCTGCAAGGCATCGAGGCCGCTTCTGCCCGGCATGGAAAGATCACTAACCACAACATCCCATTTATCCGACATTACCTTTTTGATCAGTTCTTCTGCATCGGGCACTTCTTCGATCTTAGCCGTTGGAAACTCGTCGAGTAATATCTGGCGCAGTCCTTTCCTCACAACACTATGATCATCTGCGATTAAAATTCGTAACATAACTGAATTTTATTTTGTGATTAATGCTATTAGGGGTACTGAAATAGTTGTAACAGATCCTTCACCCGGTTTACTCTTAAATTCATAAGTGCCACCTAAAAGTAAGGTACGTTCTTTAATGCCCAATAATCCAAGCGTTTTTTTCTTCTTTATCGTATCCAGGTTAAACCCCACCCCATTGTCCTGTACATTAAAATATATCCATTGGAAATCTTTATCCAATGTAGCAGTAACCTGTGTAGCATTGGCATGCCGTGCTATATTGGTCAGGAGTTCCTGGTATATCCTGAATATGCCTGTAGCCACTTGGGAAGACAGCCTTATTTCACCGGCATTATTTATAAATTTAACCTTTGTTCCTGATCTTTTTTCAAATTCTTCACCCTGCCATTCCAAAGCCGCCAATAAGCCCAGGTCATCAAGTATGCTTGGCCTCAGGTCAGTGGCAATTTTCCTTACTGATGTGATGGTTGCATTGATAAGATCGATACTTTCTTTCATTTTATTATTCACTTCATCATCGCTGCTGTTTATTTTCCTGCCAAGCCAGTGCAGGTCCATCTTTAAAGCGGTAAGCTGCTGGCCCAATTCATCATGAATCTCCCTGGCAATATTGGTACGCTCATCTTCCCGGATGCTTTGCAGGTTACCTGCCAATTGGCGGATATCTTCATAGGATTTTTCCAAAAGTGCTTTCGCATGGTATTTTTCTGTTACATCATGCGACAAGCCAAGCCATACCCGCTGGCCTTCATAAAAGATCTCGTGGCTGTATATCTCTACGTACACAATAGAGCCATCCTTCCTTTTATGCCGCCAGGATCTTGTATTATTAATACCCGGTTTCATTTTTTTTACTTCACTGAGGAAATGAGCCACGTCTTCCTGGGGCCGCATATCTTTTGCATTCAGTTTTAAAAATTCCTCCCTGCTGTATCCATATTGTTTTATAGCGGTTTCATTTACATCTATTATATCAAGATCAGGTATAGTTGTCATCCACATGGGTAGTGGATTGTTGTAAAATAACAGCTTATACTTCTGTTCTGATTGCTTCAGTTTTTCTGCCACCTTTTTCCTTTCAGTTATATCTCTTGCAAAAGATTGATACCGTCCGTCCAAAAGTTTTTTTGCACTTATTTCAACATCAATAATGGTTCCATCCTTACGCATTAACCTGCATTCATTGATTATAGATCCTCCGGCATCCATGCTTGTGATCTGTATTGGAAGTCTTTCAATATCTTCCACAGATATCAGTATCAGGTCTGCAAATCGTATTTTTTGGAGTTCGGCAACCGTATAACCTGTCATTTTGCAACCTGCACTGTTCACATCCACGAAATACGAATTTTCATCGGCAACAAATATCCCGTCTGATGCCTGTTCAATTATAGTGCGGAATTTTTCTTCACTTTTAAATATCGCCCTTTGAGCCTCCCCGTTCTCCGTAATATCCTGCATAGCCCCCAGTATCCTTAAGGGTGCCCCGGCCTTATCATACTTAATGTAGGCACGGTCTAAAAAGGTTTTATAAGTACCCGCGTTCGTGCGGAACCTGAAAACCTCCGTCACGCTTGTAACCTTCTCTACCAATGCCAGTTTAAATCTTTCTTCTACCCCATTCCTGTCGGCAGGATGAATATGTTCAAAGAACATTTCAAGGTTGATCTTATCTTTCACTATGGTTAATCCATATAAATTGTAAAGTTTATTATTACCCCAGGTCTCATTCATTTCAAAATCATGATCCCAAACTGCATCATTGGTAACTTCTGCTATGAGTTCAAAATGTTCCTTTGATTCTTTTAAAGCTTCATCAGCTATCTTTCTTTTAGTGATATCATTACTGGTGATAATAAAACCGGTAAGGACATTTTCTTTATCCTTTAAAATATTGATGCAACTTAATAAATGAACCTTGTTCTTTGTTTTAGGATGGATAAAATTAAATTCTCCTTTCCAACGGCCTTCCGCATAAACCTGTTTAAATACTTCGGTGTTTGTTGTTCCGGAATATTCAAACGTTACCAGATCGGGTATTCTTTTACCTAATACCTCTTCACTTGTAAATCCGTATAATTCCTCGCAGGCCACATTCCAGCTTACAATGTTATGGTCAATATTGAGTGAAGTAATAGCGTCTGAAACACTATCCAGCAACCTGGCCTGGTAAAGTAAAGTTTTCTCATATTTTTTTCGTTCGGTAATATCACGTAGAAAACCGATGAGTGTATGTGAACTGGC
This sequence comes from Ferruginibacter sp., assembly GCA_046596255.1. Classification (GTDB taxonomy): domain Bacteria; phylum Bacteroidota; class Bacteroidia; order Chitinophagales; family Chitinophagaceae; genus Ferruginibacter. Next base: position 23,207 of record JBKJMZ010000052.1, read on the forward strand.
CATTTTTGAATTTACCTCAACATCTATCTTAGTTCCGTCTTTTCTTACAAGCTTTCTTTCATACAAAAGCCCTCTGCCCTGCATCAATTCATTTATTCTTAAAGGAATAATTTTAAGATCCTCCTCTGGTAAAAATTCATTTAAGTGGTGCCCAAGCATTTCTTTATCGGTAAAGCCAATCATGTTCTGAATACTTTCATTAACTTCTATTATATTTCCCCCAAGATCTGTTATCACAATTCCATCTGATGCCTGCTTAATGAGCGACCGGTATTTTTCTTCATTTTCTTTCAATGCCTTCGTTACCTGGTTGATCCCTGTAACGTCATTAAAAAATACGGTAAGCCCATCTTCGGATGGGTAAATATGATTCTCATACCACCTGTCAAGATGCTCGTAATATTCTTCCAGGTATTGATAAACCTGTGTTTTCATAGCTTTATGATAAGCATGAAAAAAGGGATAGTCGATAGTCTTTGGAAATTCTTTCCATATATTCTTACCTATAAGGCTGTGCTGATCTCTGCCCAAAAGCTCACCCGCTTTTTTATTTACATAGGTAAACACCCAGTTCTTGTCTAACGATACGAAGCCATCAGATACCCTTTCTATCAATGAACGGTAATTATTTTCACTCGTCCTTAATTCCCGGGTACTGTATAAAACCAGCTCTTTTAATTTTTTGGGCCTGTCGGCAACATGGTATACAAACAATCCTCCTAAAACGGATAATAAAAATCCCAGCAATCCCAGCAGCACAATATCCCCAACCCCTTTGTAAGGATTTTCGTTCGATAAGGAAAGGATCCACTCGCCGTTTGGAACGGTAACTGAAACTGATTGCTTTTGTTTTTTGGGATCAATAAGGGTGGGCAGAAAAAACTCTTCTTCTTTCGTATCGGGATTGATCTTGGAAAGCTGGAAATGATAGCCATCTTTGCCCACGCTATCTATACCTGCAGTTCTGAGCAAAGTAGACATTTTAATAATTACTGCTGAAAACCCCCAGAATTTATTTTGCCTGTAGACCGGCAGCCTTCCAACAACACCAATATAACCCTGTCTTAATCTAAAAGGCCCTGCAAAAAACATTTCTTTTTTTTCAATCGCTTTATAAGCCTCCTTATTTCTTGTAGCGTCCTGCAAAATATTATAGCCCAGCACCATCTCATTTTCGGGTAAGGGATAAACATACTTTATTATACCACCTGGCACAAGTTGTAAAGCATCTATTTCTGTGCCTGACTCAAGGATCTGGGCAGCTATTGAATCAAAATTATTTACCTGCCCGTTAATATCAATGAAGAAGGAAATAGTTTTCGTGGCTGTTAAGCCTTGCGATAATGCTTCCTGCAATTTATCCTTGACCTGATTCACTATTTCATAAGCCTCCTTTTTCCGCTCTTCTTTTACCAGTTGCAGGCGTTGAAATATGAGTAAACTAAATAAAAAAGAAAGCGCAACAAATGCAAATACGCCAAGCAAAACAGAACGGTTCATTACCCGAAAGGATTTAATTGGTCTCACAACCGTTTTATCATCTTGATTATTGTGTATAATTGTTGTTTCTGACATTTTTTATTAGTCACAATATTAGGTGCCTTATTCTTAAGTTACAACAATATGTCAACAAATGTCAGTTACTAAATACAAAAATAACGTTGTACCATTAATTTGACTATAGATTTTATTCTACACAAAAACTGTAAATAATTCTATAGACACTGCAACACTTTATTATTCCCCATTTCGTTTATAGTCCTATTGCTTTATCCAAATCCATGTTTCAAAACAATTGCTATGCTAACACCTGTAAACTCAAAAACCAGTATCCCGGGAATTGATATAAGTGGCATTAGGTTTTGCCCACAAATTATTTCCGAAGCTATAAGAAAAATTATCCTGTTACAAATTGTTCTCTTATCCGGCTTAATGTCATATGCCCAAATTGGTATAGGAACTACTTCGCCAAACTCCACACTTGATATAAGGGGATCAGTTTCATTAAACTACCGTTCCTTCAGTGCTTCCACTACAGCTACAGCAACCGACAATACATTGATATATACCGGCAGTACTGCTGCCACGGTAACATTGCCTGATGCAACTACCTGTACAGGCAGGATATATTCAATAAAAAATGCAAGTACAACCAACCCGTTGCCTGTATTAACGATAGCTACTTCTTCATCGCAAACCATTGATGGGGGTGCCACATGGCTGTTGAATGATGCCAAAGAAATGATCCTGGTGATCAGCAACGGTGCCAACTGGGAGATAACCGGTTCGGGGCCCATAAAAACAAGGAACAACCAGGTGATCGTACAATCCGCAGCTGATTTTCCTACACCGGTGGCGGGGGTGATCACACTGGCGGCAGGGGTTACTTATGAAGTGAATGGAACCATATATATGTCCAGTAAAATAAACCTGAATGGCTGTTATCTTATTGGTAAAGATGCCAATAATGATAAAATTATTTATCTTCCTGCCACCGGTGAATTATTTACGGGTACAAAGGGAGGTACGCTCAAAACCCTTACCATGGTAGCCAACACAACAGGTGCTAAATTGTTTAATGTTGACCTGGCTGCTACCGAAAATCTTATTGTAAGGGATGCAATTATTGCCAATTGTAAAGATATAGGACTGGTGAAAGGTGGTTATATAGTTTTCTTCAGCGTTATCAATTACGCAGGTAATACTACAGGGATAACTTACCAGAATACTACAAATCTGTTACTTGATAATACAGCCTGGTTTCCTACCAATGGAGGTACATTTGAAAAAATGGTGGGTACTTTTGGAGTGATAGAAAAATTAGGAGGCTTTAGTCAACCCATGGCAGCTGCTATTGGATTAGATGTGAGTGGAATTACCAGTATCTCCGATGCAGGAAATTTAAAGAATACGGCATTCCTGGGAACAGGAACTAAAGTGAACGGTATCTTTTCCTACAAATGGGAAGTAGAGGCCCCCGGTTTAACTACAGAAAAAGATGATGTGGCTACAGGAAACCTATACCTTACGGCAAGTACGACCACAACATTTTTGGGAGCTAATATACCTACCAAAGTATTATGTACCACTACTGCAGTGGGCCTTTTCAGGGTAAGTTCGCCGGCGAATAATCAATTGGCATATACAGGTATAATGAACCGTCGCTTTGCTGTTATTGCATCTGCAAGTGTAACTGCACAGTCGGCCAATAAAAACTTTTCTTTTTATATATACAAGAATGGGGTAAAACTTCCCGAGTCAGAGCAGGCCATGCGCCTCTCAACCGGTGTAGATAAAGGATCTATAACACTTTCCTGCACCATTCTGCTTTCTACCAATGATTATTTAGAGTTATGGGCTGCTAATACATCTGATGGCAGCAGTATGACAGTAGAAACTTTAAACCTTACCATTAAATAACCAGGCCAGTTTGCAACTTAAAAAAGTTCTAATGAAAAAAGCGATCTTGTTCCTGGTAATATACTGTTTGATTGGATTATTTGCAAATGCACAAGTAACCCTTCAAAATACGGGTGTACTTTTTAGTACCGGTAATATTGATACTTTATACATCAATGGCGACTTTACCAATACTTCATCAGCAACACTTAATAATAATGGCAGATTGTATATTAAACAAAATATTATCAACGACCAGGCTTCCATGACAGCAGGAAGCGGTATATTATACCTTAATGGAACTGCTGCACAAACATTGAGTGGTACACAAATTTTTAAAACATTTGATCTTGTCAGCAATAATTCAGCGGGCATTATACTTAATAATAATTTAAGTGTAAGTGGTGCACATACGTACACCGCAGGCATGATCACCACATCAGCTACGCCCAATTACCTGGTATATGAAGCCGGGTCATCTTATACAGGCAGCGGTGATAGCCGCCATGTGAATGGCTGGGTAAAAAAACTGGGGAATACCAATTTTACCTTTCCGGTGGGTACCGCTATTTATGAAAGATCTGTTGCATTGATCAACCTTACTGCGACGGGCGAATTTGATGTTAAGCATAATAATACAATAACTCCAGATCGCTATTCACTTTTTAACCCGCTGGTATATGTAGATTCCGCCGAGCATTGGGTCATCAACAAAATAAGCGGGGCTGCTGCACAGGTGGCCATGAACTGGGACCATAGCAAAGTGCCTTTCCCTAATTTAATGATATCAGACATTCGGGCTGCTTTCTACGATGGTACTTTCTGGAGAAGCATTGGCGGCAGTGCTACGGGCAATGCATTAACAACAGGCAATGTGACATCAAACAGTGTAACGGCTTTCAATACCTACTTTACTTTTGGAAGCGTTTCGTATGTTTTACCATTGCAGATCATCAGCTTTACCGCAGGCAGGATGCATGATGTGACTAAATTAAACTGGACAATAATTAACGAAATAAATGTAAATAACTATGAACTTCAACGCAGTGATGACGGTATTAATTTTTATACCCTTGATATACAAAATCCTTATAACCGCAATGGTACGGAATTTTACAGTTATACCGATAGCAAGATCCTGAAAGGATCAGCCTACTATCGTTTAAAAGTAAATAGCCTGGGCACACAGGTCAGGTATTCCAATATCATAACCGTATCGGCAGGAAATAGCGGTAAGGAATTTTATGTGATCACAAATCCGGTTGACGATGATATAGACATTTATGCAGATGCTGATGTTAAGGGAATTTACAATTATACCATTGCCAATACCGCAGGCCAGGTTATGCAATCTGGCAAACTGGAAATTAAGAATACAGGTATTTACCCGATACCTTTAAAGCCCATGTTTACTACAGGCACTTACATACTGGTTGTACAAAATGAATTTAACCGTTTACAAAAAACCATCATTAAAAAATAAAACAATCACAATGATTAGAATTACAATGATGGCAATATTTTTATTTCGTTACGGTATAAAATTATCTGTTTATTATTTTCCAGTTGTTTTAATAACCTGGAAATTACCACCCTTGATGTTGCCAGTTCATCAGCAATTAAAAGATGCGAGGCTTTTATTACAGAAGAACCGCTGATCCGTTGCTTCTCCCGGAGGTATTCCACCAACCTTTCATCCAGTTTATGAAAAGCAATGCTTTCAATAGATTTAAGCAACTCAATAAACCTTTCATTAAAGCTGCGCATGATGTAATTCTTCCAGCCGGGAAATGTGCAAAGCCATTCATCTAATTTAGTAAATGGTATGGCCACCAGTTCCACATCATCTTCAGCCACGGCCTTTACTTCACTTTTTTTTGCTTCAATGCAGCAGCTATAAGCCATGGAACAGGTTTCGCTGCCTGATAAATAATATAATAATAACTCATTGCCGGTATCATCATGCCGATACACTTTTACCGTACCTTTTAAAATTACCGGCATCATGCGGATGTACTTTCCATAATCCATGATCACATCGCCTTCTTTAAAATGTTGCATCACCCCAAACTGGCGTATCTCCTGAAGCAACTGGGGCTCAAATAGGTGTGACAAACTTTCCAGGTCCATAATTAAATTTATTTATCAACGGAATGTATAATCAACACCCGATACCTGGGTTAGCAATGTTTGTGGTGCATCCAGTATTCTTGCATTTTGTGGCGGCACCGGCGTAACCGGGGAGTTGGCAGCAAGGTATTCTTTCATTACAGAATGCAAAGTAAAGGTTGTGTTCTTTGCATTGCTTACATGCTTCATCCTGCAAAGCATATCCGGCGGGTCTCCTTCTCTTTCGCAGGCGCAAATGCTGTAATTTTTTTTAAGGTCCAGCGAAACTCCGGCAACAGTAACATCCTTTACCCTTTTTCCTTTTTCAGCAAAAGCGTAAAAAGACATTTTCAATCCTTTGAACTTGATCGTCCAGCCACCAAAACGCTCGGCTGCATTTTTTGCAAATACATTATGCAGTTCTGTTTCCAGCCATTGCAATACCTGTGCACCGGTAACCATTCCTGTACGCACAATACTGTCAACCGGCAACATATCAAAAACAAATCCCCCGGTTATTGGAATATTGCCGGTGTCATCAGGAGTTGTACGTGGCGGACAAAAACGAAAACCGTTTGACAAAGCAATATCCACTGCTTTCATTTTCCATTTAAGTGCATCCAATACCATGGTATCAATCGGGTTCTCTACAACAAAGTACCTGTACAGGGGAATGGTGCTGTATCCCGCTATTTTATAAATATCATTTTCAAAAGGCTCCTCATTACTTTTTATCAATGCTGCTATTTCAGCAGATGGAGCGTATTTATCTGAACTAATCTCCACCAACTCATATTCATCTTTAATTACTTTACCATTTTTAATGGTGAGGTTTAATTTACCAACAAAGGAACCGAAGGCGCCGGGCTCAACAACCTTTGCATATTTACATACAATGGGCTTGCGCACCCGCTCATGCGTATCTCCACCCAATATATAATTTACTCCTTTGCACTCTGGTGAATTGGCAAGCTGTATCTGTTGTGATAATCCTAAATGTGCAACTACCAATACATAGGCACATTGTTCCTGCTTACGCAAAACATCAACATAGTGTGCAATGTTCTCTTCAGGTTTTGTATAGATGATGCCCTTGCTGTAATTGGGCGATTGACGGATAGGTACCAGCGGATCCGTATAACCCAGGAAACCGATCTTAACTCCTTTTACATTCCAGGTATAATATGGTGGAAAGATCAACTCTCCTCTTTTGCCAGCACCCATATCATGATACATGTTGGCACAAACCTTTGGTGCATGTAAAGCACCAAGTAATGTCTGCATCGCTTTTTTGTAATAGATCACTTCCCAGTTGCCAGGTAAATAAAGGTTGTAGCCAAGTGCATTTAAAATAGGTACCATGGCTGTTCCGGTTGTTTTAACCGAAAGCTCGCTCCCCTGGAACATATCCCCTGTATCAACCAAAAATGTATGCGGGTTATTTTCTTTTTCCTTTTTTAGATAGGTTGCCAGGTGGGCATAGCCGCCTGTTTTGCGGAAAACTGCTTTATCATTTTCCCAAAATAATTCATCATGGGGATGAACCTGGCAATGCACATCTGTTGTTTGTAAAACAGAGATGGTAAAAGTTTTATCAGCCTCAATATCTTCTGCCGCTTGGATCTTGTTAAATGCAATGGCGGCGGCTGCAACCGGTGAAGCAGCCAATAAACCTGCACTGCTTATCGTTCCTATCTTTTTAAGAAAATCTCTTCGCATATTACTCATGTGCCTTTATTTTTGTTTCACGCAGAGAACGCAGAGGAGCAGAGAAAACAGAGATATCTCTGCGAGCTCTGCTTCTCTGTTCCCTCTGCGTGAAATTTCTGGTTTCATTTTTTTGGTTTTACTCTTTCTTCCATTTTTTTCTGCGCTTCAATAATGGGCAAAAAAGGGCCGTACTTATGTTGTTGCTCAGAAAAACTATCTGCAAAAGGGCCAAATGGATGATCTACCGGCTTCTTTGAAATATCAGGCCAGTCGCTTTTTATATCCATTACAGGCCGGGGTTGCGAAAGCACGAATGCGGCAACATCCCATGCTTCTTCATCTGTAAGCTGTGTGCTTTTATACGTTACACCCTGTGGCATATTATACTTTACATATTTTGCAAAGCTGCTGATGCGGTATAAGCCAGCAGCCATGTTAAAACTGTTTTGCGCCCATAAAGCGGGATATGTAAATTCTGTACTGTCTGCATTTAACGTACCGCCCCCCTTGGCCTGGTGACAGCTTTGACATTTTGCGGTATAAACAATCAAGCCTTTTGCCGGATCAGCCGCACGATCAAGATAAGCAAGGTCTTTTAAACCGGAACCCGCCGCTTTAATTCCTTTTGCTACATTGGATCCGATAAAATTAATGTAAGCCGTAATAGCCTGCATTTCTTTTCCTGTTGTATCCAATGCCTTTCCGTTCAAGCTACGCTGCATACAATCATTCACTCTTTTATCCAGGTTCTCAATGCTGCCGCTTCTTGCCCTGAACTTAGGATAAAGTGATGCAACAGAACCATAGTTGTTGCCCCAGGTTGCAGTGCCCGCCTGCAAATGACAGTTCTGGCAATTCATTCCATTGCTGATCTGCATTACTGAGCCAAGTGGACCCAGGTATTTAGCAGTATGGATAATTAATTCTTTACCGTATTCAACCAATTGTTTTTTATTGGAATCGCTGATGACATTTATTTCAGGGGCTACCCAATATTTGATAGTGTCTGTATCTGTTACAGCAATATTTTTGTCTGCAACAGGTTTTGTATCCTCTGCATTGTACAAAATAAAAGGCATGGAAACAATGGCAACAACCAGGATCAACACTACCCATATCAGTTTATTGATCACTGAAATAAGTCTTTGGATATCTTTATCCTGGTTGGGCATATGGATCTTTAAATTTAGTGAGGTAATTTTTCTCTAAAATAACCATAAACCCAGGTACCCGCAATAGCACTAAGTAAAGTAACAACGATAACCCATGCTCCGGTACCTATCTGTGCATATAAAGGGCCAGGGCATGCGCCGGTTATGGCCCAGCCAAATCCAAATATCAATCCGCCGTAAACCTGTCCTTTGTTAAATGTTTTGGGATGAAAGGTGATCTCTTCGCCCTGTAGCGTTTTAACCTTGAATTTTTTTATCAGCCATACAGAAATGATACCTACAACAATCGCACTGCCGATGACACCATACATATGAAACGATTGAAAACGGAACATTTCCTGCATACGGAACCAACTGATGATCTCTGCTTTTACAAAAATGATCCCGAAGGCCAGTCCAACAAAAAGATATTTGATATTATGATACCACTTAGTGTCTATCCCGCTTTCATTTACACACATGGCATCAAGTGATCGGACCTCAAAATCTGTATTGGTATCATTTTGCTTTTGCATGGTATTTTTTTTAGAGGGATAAAATATAAGGGATGATAAAGTTTGCCATAATGATACCGCCGGCCATAAAACAACAGGTGGCAATTAATGAAGGCATCTGTAAAGTGGATATACCCATGATGGCATGACCGCTGGTACATCCGCCGGCATAGCGGGTACCAAAACCAACTAAAAAACCTCCCGCCACCATCATGATGATTCCTTTAAGGGTTAAGAGGTTTTCCCAATTAAACAATTGTTTTGGAACAAGGCCTGTATAATCCGTGATCCCATAACCGGCAAGGTCTTTAGCCAGGGCCGGGTTTATTTGCACAGGTTCGGGATTTGATAAAAAATTAGCAGCGATCATGGCTCCAAAAAAAATACCAATTACAAAGAACAGGTTCCACATTTCTCTTCTCCATTCATATTTAAAGAAAGGGATCTTTGATGGAATGCATGCAGCGCAGATATGGCGCAAAGATGAGCTGATCCCAAAGGACCTATTGCCGATGATCAATAATGCAGGAACTGTTAACCCGATCAACGGCCCTGCTACGTACCAGGGCCAGGGTTGTTTGATAAACTCAAGCATACTCGTTAACTTTTAAGATTTTTATTGCACAAACTTATTTACATCATTCCAGGCACCACCATTCACAATATTGGTAAATCCGGTTTGCTCCAGGATGGTTTTTGCCTGGCCGCTTCTTGCACCGGAACGGCAAAATACAATAATATTCTGCTTGTTTTTGAATTTGTGCAGTTCGTTGCTTAACCTGTCCAAAGGAATATTTACAGCTCCCTTTACGCTACCCGATGCAAATTCCTGTGCTGTTCTTACATCTACCAAAAAAGCCCCATCATTGATCCATGTTTTTAGATCAGTAGCAGGAGCACTGCTGAATAATTTTTGAAGGAAGTTCATTTGATGAAATGTTTATGTTGTGAATTTTTTAATTACGCCTGTTAATCCTGCTTTAGGCACTACCCCGCTTTGCCTCCAGAGCACTTTGCCCTTTTTAAAAAGGATAAGGGTGGGTACTCCCTGTACCTCGTATTCATTTGCTGCCTGTGGACTTTTATCAACATCAATCTTTATAATGGTTACCGCATCTCCAACTTCTTTCTTTAATTCTTTAAGAATTGGTACCATCATTTTGCAGGGGCCACACCATTCTGCAAAAAAATCTACCAATACCGGTTTATCTGAATTTATAATTTCGTTAAATGTCATGACCCTGGTTTTTTTCTTCTTTATGTACAATTTCATTTTTGGGTTGTTTTTTAAACAATCCAAAAAGTAATGATCCCAGCAAAGCCCCATACAAGGTACTGTTTACAGGTTTGGATGTGATCATGCAGGTGCCTGACACACAGCCAACTTGCTGCCAGTAAATATAGCCTGCAATGGCACCAACTACAGCACCTATAAAATAGAGTAAATTATTTTTAATCCAATTCTTCATAGGTAATATCTTTTGTTAACTCAGTATTTTTTTTAATGGGGGTGTAACATCCGTTTGTGCCGCAGCAACCCATATTAAAAACCGGCATTGCAAAAAATAATATCCCTGCAAATACAAACAGGATATCTTTTGCAATAACAGCCTGCACTAATATAGCAATTCCCATTGTCAAACGCAGGAATCTCATGAATGTCCAATTTGATAAAATGGTTTGTTTCATAACTTCAATTTATTAAGCAAATTTAAATGCAACAAACCGGTATTTAAGTAACAAAGGTTACATACCTGAATTACTTGTTTTGCATTTCATCCTGTAGCAAATGATCAAAGCAGATGCAAATGTGAGGAAGCCAATGAAAAGAATGGCAGCATTGATACTTATTAAGTCTGCTATTATACCTGTGAGTATAGCCCCAATGGCATAACCCAGATCTCTCCACAGCCTGAAAATGCCCATACTTTTAGCCCTGTCCAGCGGGTGGGTATTTTCTGCAACTGTTGCAAGAAATGTTGGGTATACCATGGCAGTACCCCACCCCAGGATAGAAGACAACACTATAAAATGGACCATGGTGCTGGCAAATATCAATACCATCAAAGCGATAGCCTGCAAAAGCATGCCAGCGAAGAGCATGTTTTTCTTACAGAATCGATCAGCCATTTTTCCGGTAAGCAGTTGCCCAATACCCCAAACTGCAGGATATATTGCCGTAACAAATCCTATTTCGCCAATCGTAAATCCTTTTGAAGCAAGCAGGATGGGAAAAATACCCCATGCCATGCCGTCATTCAGGTTGTTGATCAACCCTGCCTGTGTAACTGAACCCAGGTTCTTATTTTTCCAGGTAGTATCCCTGAAAATATTTTTCAATCTTGGTATAACATTATTGATGGTTTCTTTGGCTACATGATGTTGGGTATCTTTAATAAAAAAGATACTTACGACCAGCCCAAAAAGAACCAACACGATGCCGATATAAAAAGGATACGGTCTTATACCGTATGCACTGGCAATCCACCCGGTAATAAATGCAACAAATGCTACGGCAATGTATCCTGCAAATTCATTTAATCCCATGGCAAACCCTCTTTGTTTTTCTCCAACGAGGTCTATCTTCATTACTACTGTAGTGGACCAAGTTAAACCCTGGTTGATACCTAACAGCACATTAGCTGCAATGATCCAGTTCCAGGTGGGCGCAAACATTAAGATAAACGGTATAGGTATACCAATTATCCAACCAGCTACCAATAGTTTTTTCCTACCGAACTTATTGGCTAATGTACCCGTATAATAATTGGTGATTGCCTTAACAATACCAAAGACTATGATGAAGGAAAGTATAGCTGTTTTAGCTGCAATAGCAAATTCCCTTTCGGCGATCTGCGGAAGAATGGATCGTTCCAAACCTACCATACCACCAACAAACCCGTTGATGATTACCAGCAGAGAAAACTGCTTCCAGTTCTCTTTTAAACCTAATTGAACCTGCTTCATATCAGCCACAAAGTTGGCTGCTAAAAATGGCTAATCCTTTATCATAAGATAAATAATTAACGCTGCCCCCGAATGCGGCTGAGGCTTACCTGGGTGATGCCTAAGTAGGATGCTACATATTTAAGCGGCACTTTCTTTAATACGTCTGGGGCTTCCCGAAGTAAGGCTTTATACCGTTCATCTGCTGGATGAAACTGTATTCCTTCAATACGGTTTACGGTATCTACATAGGCCGCTTCAAATATTTTACGAAACAATCTTTCTACTTCGTGAAAACGGTCGTATAATTCGAATAATGCCTTTGAATTGATACTTATAATTTCTGCATCCTCCAGTATTTGTATAGCTTTTCTGCTTGGACTGCCCGTCAACAGGCTTTCAACCCTGGCAATGATACTGTTTTCAAAAAAGAAATTTTCGGTAATGTCTATACCATCATGTAAATAATAAATACGGGCTACTCCTTTTTTGATGAAGTAAATGGTTTTACAGGTGTGTCCGATGGATTGGAGATCTTTGTTCTTTTTAATGACAATTATCTTGCTGATCTCTGCAATAGCGGCTTCTGCTTCTTTGGACAACAGATTGAATTTTCTGAAATATTGAAAGAGTTGTTCCATGTTATAAATATTACAAAAGCAGTAAAACTTATTTGTATCCCATAAAATTACTGTTTTTAACCACAGCTGCCCCGGTACAACCTGGTGCAAAAAAAAGACGACCTTTCAGTTGCCTTGTGTTTTTCTTACCGTTCTTATTTATGCTTTCATCACTTTACTCTGGCATACAAAATCTGTTTGAGGCACAGCTGTTTTACTGATAGCTCCAAATCCGCCTTCCACTTCTGTAAAATTTCTGAATCCACGTGCCTGTAATATGGATGCTGCAATCATGCTGCGATAACCACCTGCACAATGAATATAAAAATGTTCTTCGGGGTTGATATCTTTTACCCATTCATTAATAAATGCCAGTGGTTTGTTATAGGCTTCATCAACATGTGCTGCGGCATACTCTGTATCCTTGCGTACGTCAATCACCTTGTCTTGCCCTATCTTTATTTCCTTGGCAAATTGTTCTGCAGAAATTCTTTCCACTACATCTGCTTCTTTGCCTGCCTGCAACCATTCAGCAAAGCCGCCTTTCAAATGTCCAATCACATTATCAAATCCTACCCTGCTTAAACGGGTTACTGATTCTTCTTCTTTACCGGGCTCTGTCACAAGCAGAATAGATTGTTTCACATCTACGATCATAGCACCAACCCATGGAGCAAAATCTCCGTTTAAACCAATGTTTACAGATTGGGGAATAAACCCTTTATAAAAATCTGCGCTGGGCCTTGTATCCAATATTAATGCATCAGTGTTTTCTGCTGCAGCTTCAAACTCATCAGGTGCTAATGCCTTCATCCCGTTGTTAAGTATGGTTTCAAAACTTTCATATCCCTTTTTATTCATGGCTACATTCAAACCAAAGTAACCCGGAGGAGGTTGTAAGCCTTCTGTAACTGCTTTTACAAATGATGCTTTATCAGGCTGGTTTAAAGCATAGTTCATTTTCTTTTGATTGCCGAGGGTATCCACAGTTTCTTTCATCATATTCTTACCACAGGCGCTGCCGGCCCCATGTGCCGGGTAAACAATTACATCATCTGCCAAAGGCATTATTTTATTATTCAAACTTTCATAAAGCATTCCTGCAAGGTCTTCCATGGTCATGTTTGCAGCCTTTTGTGCAAGATCGGGGCGGCCTACATCGCCCAAAAACAAAGTGTCTCCGCTGAAAATGCAATGGTCTTTACCGGCAACATCTTTTAAAAGATAAGTTGTGCTCTCCATGGTATGGCCGGGTGTATGCAAAACTTTAATGGTTAGTTCACCCACTTTAAATTCCTCTTCATCTTTTGCAGAAATACAATCAAATTCGCAAGCAGCATTAGGGCCGTACACAATTGGAGCGCCTGTTTTCCTTGCCAGGTCAACATGGCCGCTTACAAAATCGGCATGAAAATGCGTTTCAAAAATATACTTCAGCTTCACTTTGTCTTTTTGCAGGCGCTCCATATAAGGTGCCGTTTCACGCAGCGGATCAATAATTGCTGCTTCTCCATTGGAAGTAATGTAGTAAGCGCCCTGTGCAAGGCAACCGGTATAGATCTGTTCAATTTTCATAATTATTTATTTTAGAGTGTAAAATTGAAGAATATTTTTTTTCGGTTCTGTAACATAAGTAACATCCGGGCATGATTTTTATCAGTTCCTTTTCTGCAGGTTTATAAACAATTCTGTGTCCTTACGCTTTATAAAAGAATTGTTACAGGGTTCCATGGTTTTAAAAATGAATTCCTTTTCAAACAAGGCTTCGTACTGGCATTTGCATCCACCAAAGGGTGGCCCCTGCTGATCAAATTCTCTATCAAATAAAACCCCCACTAATTTCCCATTACTGGCCAGCAGCTCATGCATTTTTGTTACATAAGATTTACGCAACTGTGGATTAATGGCACAAAAGAATGTTTGCTCCAGGATAAGGTCGTACTGCCCTTCCTGCTTAAAAAAATCTCCCTGTATTATTTTTATATCTGGATCGGCAGCAAATTTTTCTTTTAACTCAGCCACCAGTTTCGGCGCAATATCAATTACTGTAACATCAGTAAATCCCTGTTGCAATAAATATGCTGCTTCATAAGTATTGCCGCAGCCCGGAATTAAAATCCGCAGGTTTTTATTGGTTAGCTGGTCAATATACGCTTTAATCGGAGGTGAAACTTCGCCAAGATCCCAGCCTGTTGAATTGGCTTCATACTGATCATTCCAGTAGGTTTCTCCCAAGGGAAGATCACTGTTTACTACACAACATTTTTCTTCGTTCATATTCATGATTTAAAAAATAATTCCTTTACAATAATATAAATGCCCATAACCAGTACAAACCAGCCAAACCCTTTTTTAAGTTTTTGCCCGGGTATTTTTTTGGATAGTATGATACCTATAAAGATTCCTGCAATTGCAAATGCAGTAAATATGCCCAGCAGTTTCCAGTCAATAACCTGGTTGCCCTGCAGGTCTCCAATAAATCCAATAAGCGATTTTGCTGCAATGATAAAAAGGGATGTACCCACAGCCAATTTCATGGGCATACGGGCCATCAATACCAGCGCAGGAATAATTAAGAAACCGCCACCGGCACCTACCAGCCCGGTGAGCAATCCTACTACAGCGCCTTCCAATAAGATCATGGGGTAATTGTAAACCTGCGGAGCATTTTCATCGGGAATTTTATTTTTGCCGGGCCTTATCATACTAACCGAAGCGAGTATCATGACCACGGCAAACAATAACATTAAGGCGATAGATTTGGTAATAACGATGGAGCCAACCGAAAAGATCACATCGGGTATTGCCGGGAGCAGCCACATACGGGTGGCATAAACTGCGGCGATGGATGGAATACCAAATATTAAAACCGTTTTAAAATCAACTCTCTTTTGAAAAGCATTTTGTACGCCTCCAACCAATGCTGTTGATCCAACAATGAATAAGGAGTAAGCCGTAGCAAGCACGGGGTTTACACCCATAATGTATACCAGGATAGGAACGGTTAGAATGGAACCTCCGCTGCCGATTAAGCCTAAGGATATACCAACAATTACTGCTAATACATAACCCAGTATTTCCATGATCTTTTGTTTGAATTACTGCAAAGGTGTAATTTATAAAATAAAGGCAGTGTTACATTAGTTACATTAACCCGTTTCAAAATCAAATATGGTCTACTGCTTTTTATTATGTTTCCGGATGGAGATGTGAACCACTCCACCATAACAACTTTTCCAATTAGCCAAAATAAAATTTCTCTCTCTTTATAATAATGACTACATTACTGTGGTCATGCCAAAACTGTAACTAAAAATTGTACATTTCAAAAGCATTTCTTTTACTGCTTTAATATCCATCCTGTAACAGACCGGTTCTTTTTCAGTTGATAAATAACATTGTTAACACCATTCATCTGCATCCTTTCAATTAAGTCTAACAATGAAAAAGTATTTCGCCTTTTTCTTTGCACTATTATTGGTTTTGTCCTGCACCCGGCAGCAAGATCAAAAAGGCACAGCTTCTTTTGCGCCATTGGTAGTGGAAGCAAAAGGCTATGTTGTACCCAATGACAGCATGGCAGAACCAAAGGTTATTCCTGTTGATGAAAGCAAATTGAAAAAAATACCCGTTGGTAAACTAACATCAGTTCCTTCAAACACCAACATTCACCTTGCAGGAATATCAAAAATTGTTTTGGCAGGTAGGCCAAAAGTTAATACCCCGGGACAAGATAGTTTCTCTTTGCCAAAAACAGTGCCTGCCCTGGATAGTCCTTTTTTTGCAGCTATGCCCGAAATAGTAATTGCCAAAGATGCTCATATAAAAGATCAAAATCCACAGAACTTTAGTTTACTGAGTAAACTGCAGGGTTTAATAAATGATTTCGTCACTTGCTTAATGGAGGATCGGAATGGAAACCTTTGGATCGGTACGAGTGTAGGTGTTTCAAAATATGATGGAAAGACCTTTACGCAATTCACAGTAAAAAATGGCTTACCAAGTAATTTTATTGTAGAAATGATGCAGGACAAAGCTGGAAATATTTGGTTTGGTTCTTTTTCCAATGGTGTAACAAAATATAACGGAAAATCCTTCACCAATTTTAAAGTAAAGGACGGCCTAGGGCATAATCAAATTTCCAGTTTGATGCAAGACAAAGCTGGCTATATCTGGATAGGCACAGTAGGAGGTGGCGTATCCAAATATAACGGGGAAACTATCACAGAGGGACAGCCGAGCTTTACAACTTTTACAGAAAAAGAAGGTCTTACTGATAATTATGTTTATAGTATGGTGCAGGATAAAAACGGAAGTATATGGATGGGTACCAGTGAAGGCGTATCAAAATATGACGGCAAATCATTTACAAATTTTACAGAAAAAGAAGGCTTATCGGGTAAACATGTTTTTAGTATCCTTCAGGAGAAAAATGGAAATATGTGGTTTAGTACTTATGGCAGCGGCTTATCGAAGTATGACGGTCAATCGTTTACACATTTTACAAAAAATGAAGGCCTTTCACATAATAACACCAATGGGTTAATACAGGATTATAGCGGAAATTTATATATCGGAACCAATGGTGGGGGTATTTCAAAATATGATGGAAAAACATTTACACATCTTACCGAAAATGTAGGACTCAACAGTAATTATTTAAGTAGTAATTGTCTGTTGCACGACAGAAAGGGGAATATTTGGATTGGAACTAATGGTTTTGGCCTCTCCAAATATAATGGGAAATCTCTTTCTCATATTACCAAGAATGAAGGCATTTTTGATTTTACAGAAACAAATATCATGGCTAACGATTTTGTTTTTAGCACCCTGCAGGATAAAACCGGGAATATGTGGTTCGGGGCAAATGGTTGGGGTATATCAAAAAATGATGGAAAATCCTTCACACATTTTACCAAAAAAAATGGGCTGGTCAATAATTCCGTTACAAGTATTGTGCAGGACAAAACCGGCGATTTTTGGTTTAGCACTTTTGGTGGAGGAGTTTCAAAATATGATAGCAGATCCTTCACGAATTTTTCCGTGAAAGAAGGTTTAACCGATGATTATGTTGTATGCTCCTTGTTGGATAATAACGGAGATCTATGGTTCGGTACCAGTGAAGGGGTTTCAAAATATGATGGAAAATCCTTTACCAATTTTACCGTAAAAAATGGGCTTAGCAGTAATAATGTTGTGTGTATGATACAAGACCATAACAGAAATATGTGGTTTGGCACAACTGACGGAGGAGTATCCAAATATGACGGAAAATCTTTTACCCATTTTACAAAGAAAGAAGGACTGAGCAATAACTTTATTTTTTGCATGCTGGAGGATAACGGGGGGAATATCTGGCTTGGTACTAATGGAGGAGGTATCATTAAATATGACGGAAAGACCTTTACCAACCTTACCGAAAAAGAAGGCCTTATTAATAATTCGGTGTGGAGTATGTTGCAGGACAAAAAAGGGAACCTGTGGTTTGGTACACGTGTTGGCCTTAGTAAATTAAGTAAAAAAAAACTGGCTGAGATTAATGATTCCCGTACCAACATTGACAAGATCAGTACATCAGGTGAGGGGCATATACTGTTTAAAAACATTAGTTATGAAGACGGTTTCCTGGGAATAGGTTGTACGCATAATTCAATATATGAAGATAATGAAGGAATTATCTGGATAGGCACTAACGACCGTCTTACTGCTTATCACCCCGAAGGAGAAATACCTGATACCATACCACCAACCATTCAATTGACTGGCCTTAGTTTATTTAATGAGCATATCGGGTGGGCAAACCTGCTGAATAAAAAAGACAGTGTATTAACGCTGGGTAATGGTGTAAAAGTGAGTAATGTTGAATTTGATGGTCTTACAAAATGGTATGGTTTACCCGAGTATTTAAGTTTAGCCTACAACAACAATTACCTTACTTTCAATTTTATCGGCATCACGTTAAAAAGCCCGAAAAAAGTAAAATACCAGTTTAAGTTAGATGGCATTGATAAAAACTGGAGTGCCATTACCGGCAATAACGAAGCCCCTTATGGCAATATGCCACACGGCACTTACACTTTCAGGGTAAAAGCCATGAACAGTGAAGGATACTGGAGCAATGAGCTTAATTACACTTTTACTATACGTCCCCCCTGGTGGCGTACCTGGCTGGCATATGCCATATATATATTATTGGCCGGCTTTTTTATCTACTACCTTAACCGGAGAGAAAGAAAACGATTGGCTAAAAAGAATGAAATGATCCTGCAACAAAAAGAAGCCGAACAGATCGTGGCAATGGATGCGGTAAAGACCAGGTTCTTCTCCAATATCACCCATGAATTCCGTACACCGCTTACCATGATCATTTCACCGGTAGATGAGTTGATGAAGGATAAGGATATGCCGGTCCCTTACAAAAAAACATTGTCAACCGTTCAACGTAATGCAAACCAGTTACTGGACCTCATCAACCAGTTACTCGATCTTTCAAAAGTTGAAGCCGGCAAGATGAAAGTTGATATAAAGCGGGGCGATATTGGATTATACCTGGCAGAATTAACAGAAAACTTTTTACCCTATGCCCTGCAAAAAAATATCCAGCTTAAAATTAATAAGGAAGTAAAGCCAACCGAATATCTTTTTGATGCCGGTAAATGGGAAAGGATCATAAGCAACTTATTATCAAATGCCATCAAGTTTACTGCTGTTGGTGGAAGAATTGATGTTGACATCCTTGAAAACAAGTTGGAGGGAAAACATTTTATTACCCTTGCTGTAAAAGATACAGGTGTCGGCATTGCCCCGGAAAAACTGCCACATATCTTCGACCGTTTTTACCAGGCCGATACATCTGCCACCCGCCAGTATGAAGGCACAGGAATTGGCCTGGCATTGGTAAAAGAATTTGTTGACCTGATGAAAGGAACCATTGATGTGGAAAGTAAACCGGGTGAAGGAACTACATTCAGATTAAACATCCCTGTTGAAGTTGCTGCAGGCGCAGAAGTGGAAGCGATGATCATTCCGCAAAAAACAAACCTGCAACCATTGGATGCTATCAGTACTTCAAAAGCAGAAAATATTGCATCGACTGCCGAAGCCCCATTGATATTAATAGCAGAAGACAATCCCGATCTGAATGAATTTATTGCCGGCAGCCTGCAAAAAAATTACCGGGTAATTACAGCCGCAAACGGTACAGATGCCTGGGCGCTTTGTAAAACCGAGATACCCGATATTGTGCTCAGTGATGTGATGATGCCCGGCATCGATGGTAATGAATTGTGTACTTTAATAAAATCAGATCCGCTAACGGCCCATATTGCTGTAGTGATGCTCACTGTCAAAGCCGCACCCACCAGTATTATTGAAGGATTGAGCAAAGGCGCCGATGATTATATCAGCAAACCTTTCAAGGTTGATGAATTGTTATTGCGTATTCATAATCTTCTGGAAAGACAGGAAAAACTGCAGCAATACTTCAGGAGCCGGTTGGTGCAACCTGATGATAAGGCGGGTGAACCGCTTGTGCAGGATGAATTTATACAATCTGTTTACATCATCATTGATGAATTTATTGATGATTCCCAATTGGGTGTTGAATTCCTGGCCACCAGGCTGTCCCTTAGCCGCAGAACATTGAACCGGAAGTTATCTGCGGTGCTTGGCTTACCGCCCAGTGAAATAATAAAACAATACCGTTTAAAAAAAGGCGCAGAAATGTTACGCTCCGGCTATCATATTGCCGATACTGCATACAGCACCGGCTTTGAAAGCCCCTCCTATTTTGGCCAGTGCTTTAAAGAGCTGTATGGCCTTACCCCTTCGGAATATATTGATAAGAACAAACCTTCCTGAAATAGAACAGGAGGTTTTGTTTTTCAAAGCCCTGTTGTTCAAAAAAGGCTGGCCTGCACTTTCGGCTAAAACCCGTGTAATGAAAATTTTAATACTTTATGATCCTGAATAATTAATATTTTAAAGTGGATTTTGAATTATAGCAGCATTTGCATTTAATTCATCCTGCGGAAAAAGAAATTCCCACAGTTTATCTCCAGCCGGAACTGTTGTAATAAGGGTAAGCGCTACCAGGTGATTAGGAATACCAGCCCTGCTCATTGGTTGATTGGTACGTTTCAGATCAGTGAACCTGAACCCCTCACCCCAAAATTCCACCCTTCTGTTCCACATAATTTCATCTATCAAATTTTGACCGGTATTGGTTGACAGAACATAACTTGAGTTCCGGTTCTTAACGATAGTAAATAATGCCGCCTGTGCTGCAGCATCCTGACCACCCTGCCTTGCACGTGCTTCCGCTTCAATTAAATACATTTCAGCTGCACGCATGTAAGGAACATCGCCATTACTTATTGAACTGCTTTGAGCCAGGAATTTTTTATTCTGGTAAGGTACTCTTGCACCTCCCGGGGGAACTGGTACAGTGGCACCTGTGAGATCCCAGCATTTTTTCCTGTTATCAGTTGCCGGAATTGAATTAAACAAATTTGCGTTAATAGCCCTTGGCTGTGTACGCAATACTGTAGAATTAAAGTTGCAGGAGATATAGGCAAAATAAGAAAAGAAGAAAGTATTGTGATCATCAATCTGGCGACTTCCCCAGATCCATTCCTGGTTAGTAATATTGTTAAAACCTGTCAGGTATTCTGCATTGGTCATTAAATTAAAGCCTGATCTTGCAGCGATAGCATTGGTCGCTGCTGCAGCCCAATTTTGTTGCGTTAAAGCAACACGGGCTTTAATACCTTGTACTACGTTAACATTAAAGTTAGATTTGGCAGCAGTACCGGCACGTACATAACCTGCAAGCAGGGTTTCTGCATCGTTCAGATCTTTGTTGATCTGGCTATATACTTCTTCCACTGTTGCCCTGGGTTGTCCAATTAATGTGTTGGTCAGCATTAACGGAACGCCTAGTTGTGTATTGGGAGAACCAGCAACATAACGCATACCATAAAATTGAACCAGTTGAAAATGAGCCCATCCTCTATAGGCCAATGCCTGCCCTTTTATCATTTTTTTATCAGCATCCAGACCCGGCACGCCATCAATACCATTGATCAAAACATTGGCATTGGAAATCAAACGATAGTAAAAGCGATAAACAAATCGCATATCACCGGAATTTACATTCCTGTGGCTTACCCATTGATACCAGGTAATATGTCCGGCACTCCCATTGGCCAGTGGGAAAACAATATCCTCTCCCATATAATCCCTGAACAAATTAACGGATCCTTCACCTGCCTGTCCCTGTGCATCGTATTGCGTGTACATAACCCGGTGAATGCCGTTTAAGGCGGCAATTGCATTTTTTGTACTTGCCAATGCATCAGTAGCAGATACAGAAGTTGTGGGAAAAGTATCTAAAAAGTCTTTCTTACAGGAAGAAAAGCCCAGCGATATGACCACAAGCGTTGATAAAATATATTTTTTCATTATTATTAATTTTAAAGGTTTAATGTTATTCCTGTTGTGAGAATTCTGGCAGGAGGATATGCATTTGTTGTTACACCTGAAAAAGATTGTTGATTATTTAAGCCTGTTCTTTTAGAGAAAAATGCCAGGTTTTCTGCACTGAGGAAAATTTGAGCATTGTTTATCTTTAACCTGGAAACCAGGTGTTTTGGCAAATCGTAAGACAGATTAATGGAGCGGATATTCAGATATGAAGCATCAATTAGCCATCTTGATGAGGCGCCATTGAAATCCACCGTACGTCCTGCATCCATTCTTGGGATATTGCTGATATCGCCGGGCTTTTGCCACCTGCCCAATATTTCATTAGACAAAGCTCCTCCATAAGTACCTGAAGACATTAATCCTGCCCAATTCTGATCGTAAGTTTTACCACCAATCTGGAATGTAAATAAGGCGCTTAAAGTAATACCTTTAAAAGTCAATGATTCTGTAAAACTGCCATAAAGATCGGGGATGGCCGTGCCCTGGTATTCAAACTTACCATTTGAAATGGCCGTTGTAACAGTATCTGTACCTCCGGATTTATTGTTAATTAATCTGCGGGTTGTTCCTGGCGCTGTATTTTGCGCTAAATATAATGCAGCCCCATCGGTTGGGTCAACACCATAATAAGTGCGTAACCAATATTCAAATATTGAAGAACCTACCTCGTATTTTTTGGTACCTGTAACAAATGATGGTACTGATTCAGGCATTTTGGTGATCTTGTTTTTAACGGTAGATAAATTAACGTTCATATTCCAGGTAATGCCTTTCCATCGTATCACATCAGCACTTAATTGCAATTCAATACCTTTATTATACATGGTAGCGGTATTTTTATTAGTTGTTAAGGCGCCGCTGGATAAGGGTTGTGGTACGGCAAACAACAAATCTTTTGAACGTCTGTCATAATATTCAACAGATCCGCTGATCCTGTTTTTAAACAAACTAAAATCAATTCCAATATCAAACTGACCATTGGTTTCCCAGGTAAGTTCCCTGTTTAAAAAAGCAGTTTGGCTTTGTACGATGCCTGGCTCATTTGCATTATTAGCAAAATTGTATAAACCCTGGTAAGCATAATATCCAATGCCATCAGCTACACCTACAACACCATAGGTACTTCTTAGTTTTAACTGGTTTATCCATTTTATACCCTTTAGAAAATTCTCCTTGTCTAAGTTCCAGCCACCGCCAACCGACCAGAAAGATCCCCATCTTGAGTCAGGCGCAAAACGTGAATTACCATCCCTGCGAAAACTACCTGAAACAAAATACTTGCTTTTGTAATCATACGTAACCCTTGATAAATAACTTTCAATACGATACCGGTCAAGGTAGGATGTTGCGGCATTGATTGTTGTAAAGTTATTCAGTTCGGTATTTCCGGTTAAAGACTGTCCCTGTTTAAAACCCCTTTGCCCGGTTTCCAGTAAGTTATAAGTTTCATGACCCGCTAATACATCTACGCGGTGGTTACGTATTTTTTTATTGTAATTTATTAACTGGCTGAGTGTAACTGCAGTTATGGCACCGGTTTCACGAGAAGAACGACCACCCGGAGCACCATCACCCACTAAAGTATTTTCATAAGATGCATCGGTTTGATTCTGGAAGTCAACAGCAATATTATTTGTTAATTTGAAATCATTAAACAATGTTATTTCCACATAATTTCTTGCACTTACTACCGTTCTTCTGAAGTTTAATTCATTTAAAACGGTTTCAGCCAAAGCATGCCGGCCTGCAAAACCACCACTTGGTCTGTTAGGTACGCCCATTGTTCCTCCCATATTACCGAGGTCCCAGAATTTATTTCCCGAAGCATCTAATAAAAATTCACCTGTAGTCATATTATGAGCATAAACAGGATAAATTGGTCCAACATTACGGGAAAAAAAGAAGGGGTTAACAAAATTTGTACTACCTCCATCACTTGCCTGGTTGGATATGGTGTGATTACCTGAAATATTTAACCCTGTTTTTAGCCATGGCTTTGGATTGAGGTTAACATTTAACCGGGCAGAGTAACGTTTAAGATCAGAACGGATGGTAAATCCCTTATCATCGAGGTAGCTTAAAGACATGAAATAATCTGATTTATCTGCGCCTCCGCTAAAATTGATATTATAATCTTGTCTGGAACCTGTACGCATTACATCATCCGTCCAATCAAGATCATTTACATAAATTAAGCCGGCATTTGGATTAAGCTGGCCATTTACATCTACAATCGCATTGTTGGCAACATTAAAAGGATTGTATGATAACAGTTGCTGAATATGTGTTCTGTTGGTTAAGCCCGAGGCCACTCTGTTGGCGCTATCCAGAGAAATTCCTGTTCCGGAGCCTGGATAAACCAGTGAGTTACGGTATGCTTCCCACATCATGGGATAATATTGCTGTGCATTTAATCTGTCGTATTCTTTAAGGCCTCTTTGAGAAACGCCCTGCAATACTCTTACCGAAATATTATTCTTTCCTTTCTGGCCCTTTTTTGTGGTGATCATAATTACACCATTTGCACCCCTTGATCCATATAATGCGGTAGCTGCTGCATCTTTCAAAAGCGTAGTAGTTTCTACATCATCCGGATTAATATTGGAAGTACCACCTGAATAAGGCACGCCATCAACAACAAATAACGGCTGAGATGTTGCATTAATAGAACCAAATCCTCTTACCCTGATATCGGGACCTGCTCCCGGCTGACCATTGGCAGAACCAACCACTACGCCTGCTATTTTGCCTTCAATAGCATTTGTAATGTTAGTTATCGGGCGCTTTGCTATTTCTGCCGCTTTAATTGTACCTACCGAGCCTGTTAAGGTCTCTTTTTTGGCGGTACCATAAGCAATCACCACAACTTCTTCTAAAGCGGTTTCATTGGTTTTCATGGAAACATTAATATTAGTATTCGACCCAATGATTACTTCTGTAACGGCTTTGCCCTGAAAAGAAAAAACAAGTGTATTTACATTTGCCGGTACACTGATCGAATAACTACCCGTTGCATCTGTAGTTGTTCCTGTTTTACTTCCTTTAAGCATAACAGAAACACCTGTGAGTGGCGTTCCTTTATCATCCATTACTTTACCGGTAATGTTTTTGGTTTGTGCTGATGCCAACTGACTGAAAAATAGGAGACATAGCAACGCTGTTGAATAACGCCGTAATTCATTGTAACGAAAATGTGTGATTAATAAAAACAGTTGTTTCATTGTTACTGATTTAAGGTTTATATAAAAATAAGACATAGTATGTTTAAAAAACTACCTATTCAGCTTGTTCTATTTTGTAAAGATGTGTACGCTTTTTTAGTATCGTTACATAATTCCGATGATAGTTTATATAATTTAAAGATAGTTGTTTATCGATTCATACAACAATCCCCTGTATCGCATCCAAAAAATCTTTCCGTTTACGTTGCGATACTTCTAATTGTTTACCATTTTCCATAATGACATAACCGCCGTCATAACGTTGAAACTCTTTTACCCGGTTCAAACAAATTAAATAATGATGGTGAATACGGAAGAATTTATGTTCCTGCAACTGCAATTCAAAGTCACCGAGAGATTTAGATGCTACCAGCTTTGTTCCGTCCTGCAGAAAAACAGTGGTATAAGCACCATTGGCTTCGCAGTACATGATATCTGAAATATTTACAAAAACAATTTTTTCGGCCATGCCAATACCAATCTTGGTTTCAGCAGCGCTGGTATTATGCATCAGTATCTTTTCTAATTGCTGCAACTGGGAGCTGATGGTATTTTCATTCCGGTTGATATCGTTTTTTATTTTATTTACGGCCCTTACCACATCATCTCCTTCCACAGGTTTTAATAAATAATCCAGTGCACTCAGGCGGAATGCTTCTACTGCGTATGCATCGAATGCGGTAACAAATATTACCCTGAACGTTGGATTGTTAAATGACCGCAACAGATCAACACCTGTCATGCCGGGCATTTCTATATCAAGGAAAACAAGGTCGGGCTTATGCTGCTCTATTAAGGCCTTGCCTTCTACGGGTGAATTTGACGTTGCAATGATCTCCACATCTTCCTTACATTTTTTCTTCAGCAAAATTGACAATACATTTACGGCCGACGGCTCGTCGTCTACAATAATGATGCGTATCATACTATTGATTTTTTTATTTCTTCCGAAAAATTGTTTGGCACTTTAATGGTCACTAATGTTCCGGCAACTTCACCGTTGTTCAGCACATCTTCATAGCTGGTTACAATATCAGCTCCCAACTCTTTTGATAATAATTTGAACCGTTTGGATAGCAGTTCCATTCCTTTTGATTTATGTTCTTTTCTGAAAAGGCTTTTCAGCTCAGCAGATTTTTTTCTGCCAACTCCATTATCTTCTATTTCATATTGAATGGATTCATTTGTTTTAGTAATTCTTACCTGCAATTTCTTATCGGTTGTTTTATGCGAAAGCCCATGCCAGATGGCATTTTCGATATAGGGCTGCAATATCATGTTGGGTATGGATGTTTGTTCCGTATCAATAGCGGGGTCAACCGTTACTGAAAATTGCAATTCGGGGATGCGCAGATTCTCCAATGAAAGATAGAGCTGAATAAAATCAATCTCTCTTTGCAATGGAATGAATGGCTTCTCGGTATTTTCCAGCATCAGGCGCATTAGTTTGGAGAACCGGGCCAGGTAGGAATGTGATTTTTCATTTTCTTCCATCAGTATAAGTTCCTGAATTGCATTGAGTGAGTTGAACATGAAATGCGGGTTCAGTTGTGCCCGCAGGCTTTGCATTTCCATATCAGCCACCTTATGTGCAGCAATCGCTTTGTCTATTGCCCTTATCCTACGGTTCCGCTGCCGCACAAGCACGGTGATGAATAATAAACTGATGATGAGAAAGGCGGCACTCATCATGAACATGTTGCTTCTTTTTTCCTGTTTGGCCCTTGTTTTTTCCTGCTTTATTCTTTCATCGGCAACGGCCTTTTCTTTTTGCAGGTTTGCATTGGCGATGGCTTTTTGCTGAAGGATATTTTGTGCTGCCTTATCCTGTTCAAATCCCAGTTTTGTTTCTGCCATTAATTGATCCTGGAGGGATCTTTCTGCTGCTGTTTCTTTTTCAAATTGCAATTGCGTTTCAAAAGATATTCTTGCCTGTTTAATCTGGTCATCGGCCCTAAGTTGTTCAAATCTTAGTTTTTCTGCAGCCAGTTTTTGTTCCTGTTCCTGTTTGGTGCCTGCTTCTTTTTTATCAAAATCAAATTGCATTTGCTGGCGCACGAGTTTTTCATTGGTCTCTTTGCCCGACACACTATCCCGGTA
>JBKJMZ010000075.1:0-3447 GCA_046596255.1 Ferruginibacter sp.
AATATAACAAAGAACAAAAAAGATACACTTCTTTACTTAAATAAAGATGATTCTGTCTTTTTAGCGATCAAAACAAAAGCAGCAAATGATTTGAAGCAGTCGTCAAAAATGTCGGACCCGGAGTCCTCAGAGAATAAATTAAAATCAGAGAAAGTAAAAACCTGGCCCAAAGAAAAGCAAAACCAGTTGCAGGATGTTTTTAGAAAATCAATTTACGCATATAACGCTGAAACGAAATTTGATGTAGGGATATTTATGTTAGTATTTGGTGACTTTGGAGCGATGGACCTGAAAGACATCAACGAGAAATTTGATTTTCGAGTACAATCCCTGGGAGGCGATAAATATGCTGCTGAGTTTTGGGAAGACTTGCTTATTGCAAATTCAGAGGCAAACGCATTAGTTGAGGCAGCAAAAATGGCAAAAAGATTTCCTGATGACAAAGATGTTGTGGAAAACACAAAAGTAACTTATGCCAAAGCCCGTAAATCAATTGCAGATGGCAAGGAAGAGCGATACTCAAAAGTGATGGTGTTGCTTTATACTCGTGAAAAGGATGGCTCGGTTATTTTTCATGATCCTTTTCAGTCTGTAATTGATTTTAAATAAAAGTTTCAGGGCTTAAAGGTTTTAAAAAGGGAACGAACGAAGTTCAATGCACAGCATCATGCGGAGAGGGGGCTGCACTTATACACTCATCCCCCACGCTTGTACAATTCAATAAAACTTCCGCTTTTTGTTTTTCATTTTTGTATCTGATATAAAAGGCTTTGCCAAAGCCTGTAAAAAACGTTGCGTATGAAAAAAATTAAACTGCTTTTACTGTTGTTATTTTGCGGCGTCTCCGCTTTTAGCCAGATACAACAGATCAAGATCGTAAACTTCACCGTAAAAAATCAACTGCCTGCATCAATTGATAACTGGACTAATGTACCGGGATCATTGTTGCTGGTTGCACAACTGCCGCCTACAATACGGGTAAATGGCATCAGGCTTATTATACAGATTAGGGCCAATGGCGCTATTGTATGCAGTAATAATTCTACCGGCGGATTGCAGGTTGATAATTTTACAACCCGAACATTCAATGCGAATGAATTAACAGGGTCAATAACCGGCTGTGCAGATCTTAAAGACGGTAACTATACCATCTGTGCACAGTTCTTTAATATCGACAGGGTGGCCATCAGCAATGAAGTGTGTAAGGAATTTACTGTGGAAACACCAAAGGAAACTGATTATGCCCCGCCAACTTTAATAACCCCGGAGAATGGCAAAAGGTTTTTGAAAAAAGATATGCTGAAGCCGGTAATGTTCCGCTGGACGCCACTGGTACCTAAACCTAGGGAAGCGGTAACCTACCGTCTTAAAGTGTGGCAGTTAATGCAGGGCCAGAACGGCACACAAGCCATGCGTTCCAATCAGCCCATTGTAAGTAAAGATGTAGATAATTTAACGCAGGCCGTTGTTACCAACTTATATACCGGTCCCTGCAAGCCACCTTATCTCTGCGATTTTATCTGGACTGTGCAAGCGGTAAACAGGGAAGGAAAACCTATGGGCAGAAATAATGGCACCAGCGAGCCTTATACTTTTAAAATACTGGATGATAATATCAACACAAAAATTGACAGCGTAAAAGTTGGTTGCTGCGAAAATGGTAAGCAAACTATTTATGTTAAAGTAACCAACCTGCATCCTACCAACCAGGCGCAGGTAATGTCTATAAAGTACAGGGTGAATGGTACCGGGCCACTTACCACATTATCTCCAACCACTCCGCCCATACCATTTTTAATGGCTCCCAATTCATCGCAGGCCTTTACAGCTTTAATTAATTGTGTGGACAGCATGAAGACCATAAAATTCATTGTGGAAACCATATGGCCTACTGATCCCGATAATATTAATAATGAAACCGCCTGGGATACACTTCATTGCAGGTGTGACGCCTGCGATGAAAAGAACTTTACATTTAAAGCTCCAACACCGCAAAACATAACCATCAGCAATAATACTATTGCATTTAATCAACCGGTTACCATAACAACCACACCGGTTAAGACCATTACAGCTATAAAAGCCGAGTTGGTTTATTTTGAAATGGTACCGGAGAATGAAATGTGTATTCCCTGCAATAAAGATGCAAATACATACGGGCATTTTACCAACGGCACCAACAGCCAGCAATGGAACGGGCCGCAACAAACACTAAACATCAACATAACCACACCACAACTTACACCCTGTTGCAGTGCTGTGTTAAAATGGTGCATCAGGTATAAAGTAGAGATGAAAGACAGTAAGGGCGAATGCTATACCTGTAACGTATTGATTTGTTACGAAAAGAAAAAAGAAGGATGTGAGAAAGTAAACCCAAATCCTAACAACGACAAAAAATAAACTGCCATGAGAAAATATATTTTAACCATATTGGTATTTTGTGTAGCCTTAGCAAACACAAATGCACAACAGCAATGTATCATCACATCTCCTGCTGCGGCAAGTTCATGGACTGTTGGAAATACGATGCCTATACAGTGGAATGCAGGCGCATTTACCAGTAACGTAAATATCAGCTTAATTGATTATTCCATTAATTCACCATCCGGTCAAGTGGTAGTAACTATTGCAACCAATGTATCCAACACCGGCAGTTTTTCTTTTTTAATACCCACATCATTGCCTGCCAAATGTACTTATGGAGTTTATGTTGAGAATGTTATTAAAACTAATTGGTGTTATGGCCCTGGCGATATTTGCATTAAACAGGCAGGTACCGATGCTATATGTTGTCCCGATTTTACCATCGAAGGAATCAATGGTATGGGCAGGGAATGCTGTATGAGATGCGATGCTGTGCAGGATTCCTTAACTCATAATCCAAACGGTGCAGCGTTTCCTGCCCAGGGAAATGGTTGTAAAGGGTATCCTATTGTAGCTTGTAAAAATTCTTATGGCCAGTTTATAGTTTATCCCAATTTGCCAGGCTTTTCCTACACCTGGACAATTACCGGAGGTACACCGGCCAATATAACCGGCAACCCGGTTACCATTTTATGGGGTAACGGTACAACCGGCAGCATTACAGTAGTAATTACCGGTCCTGGCGGCTGTAAGAAAACAGTAACAAGAAATGTTTGCCTGCTGGATAAACCAATAGCAGGATTTGCCTATGCACCCAATACCAATATCTGTAGAGGCACACTAATTACCTTTAACAGTAGTACCAGCCTTGGTGCAACCAGTTATACCTGGTTTTTTGGCGATGGTAATACCAGTACCAATGTAAATCCGCAGCATCAATATGCAGCTGCCGGAACATATATCGTAACATTAGTTGTGAGCAGTGCCGGGGGTGGTGGAGCACAGCCGGGTGGAATTGGAGGATGCGGATGTACCGACACCCTTAAACAAACCATTGTAGTAGGCAAGGGGCCAGGTATT
>JBKJMZ010000122.1:0-13756 GCA_046596255.1 Ferruginibacter sp.
CATTTATCCCACATTATTTTTCCAAGGCGTTTGTGAAAACTTTCAACAGTTTGCTTTCCTTTGATGTTCATCAGCGTATTAATGCGGTCATTCACTTTTTTCTCTGCTTCTTCAAAAGCGGGATGATTGGTTGGAATTGATGCAGTGCGAATATCATCTGCCAGGTAATTGCCCAGTGTGTAAGGAATAACAAAATAACCATCAGCCAGCCCCTGCATTAAAGCACTTGCTCCCAAACGGTTTGCACCGTGGTCACTAAAGTTTGCTTCACCTAATGAATATAAACCGTCAACGGTAGTTTTCAATTCATAATCAACCCACAAACCTCCCATGGTGTAATGCACAGCAGGATAAATACGCATGGGCATTTCGTAAGGATTTTCACCGGTTATCTTTTCATACATGTCAAAAAGATTTCCGTATTTTTCTTTTACAACATCTTTACCTAATTGTATTATTGAATGATCTGCTGCATTTTCATTTCCTGTTTTACCGGCTTCAATTTTTCCATAGCGAACAATGGCATCTTTAAAGTCGAGATAAACAGCCAGTTTGGTTGTACCTACGCCATAACCTTCATCACATCTTTCCTTCGCAGCACGGGATGCTACATCTCGTGGCACCAGGTTACCAAATGCGGGATAGCGGCGTTCTAAATAATAATCTCTTTCTTCTTCCGGTATATCAACAGCCTTGCGGTTATCATCTTTTGCTTTAGGCACCCAAATCCTTCCATCGTTACGCAAGCTTTCGCTCATCAGGGTTAATTTACTCTGGTAATCGCCACTTACCGGAATGCAGGTTGGATGTATTTGTGTAAAACATGGGTTGCCAAAAAAAGCACCCTGCTTATGTGCTTTCCAGGCTGCAGTTACGTTGCTGCCCATAGCATTGGTACTTAAATAAAATACATTTCCATAGCCACCTGTACATAGTAAAACTGCATGGCCAAAATGTCTTTCTAGATTTCCATTAACTAAATCTCGTGCAATAATTCCTCTTGCTTTGCCATCAATCTTTACAATGTCCAGCATTTCATGGCGGTTGTACATGGTAACATTACCTAAGGCAACCTGTCTTTCCAAAGCACTGTAAGCACCCAGTAATAATTGCTGCCCGGTTTGGCCGGCTGCATAGAATGTACGTTGCACCTGCGTGCCACCAAAACTACGATTGCTTAACAAGCCACCATACTCCCTTGCAAAAGGAACACCCTGTGCCACACATTGATCAATGATCGCTGCACTAACTTCGGCCAGGCGATGTACATTAGCTTCTCTTGCACGGTAATCGCCACCTTTTACGGTATCATAAAATAAACGGAAAACAGAGTCGCCATCATTCTGGTAATTCTTAGCTGCATTGATACCGCCCTGTGCTGCAATACTGTGAGCACGGCGTGGACTATCCTGGAAACAAAATGCCTTTACCTTATACCCCATCTCGCCTAAAGACGCTGCCGCAGAGGCGCCGGCCAAACCGGTTCCTACAACGATTACTTCAAGCTTACGTTTGTTGGCAGGGTTAACGAGTTTTACGTGGCCCTTGTAATCGGTCCATTTTTTATCCATTTCGCCATGCGGTATTTTAGAATCTAGAGACATTGTTTATAGTTAATTCGTTAATTGGTTAATTAGTATTGCATGCTAACATTCTACAATCTTCTCCGTATTTCCCCTTAGGAAGCGGAGGGGTATTTCTTATTTTATCCATCCTGCATAAATAGATATGGGCATGGCCGCAAATATTAAACAGATCAGCAGTGAAAAAACAAAGCCAACATTTTTTATCAGGGGAAAATATTTTTTATGCGTTAAACCAAAGGTTTGAAAGGCACTTTGAAAACCATGCACCAGATGCCAGAAAAGTGAAATAACGCCAAGCACATAAATGATCACCACCCACAGGTCCTTAAATACCGTTAGCATGGCTTTATACAAATTATGTGCTTCCTGGTCGGCATAATCTCCCAGCGTGGTGGTTTCAAGCACGGTTACATTGGCCATACCGCCAAACCTGGAGGGTACCCAAAAATGGTACAGGTGTAACACCAGGAACAACAATATCAATGTACCCAACAAGCCCATGCTGCGGCTGTACCATTTGCTGTTTTGCTGAGGTTTGTTAATTGCATACTTAACCGGCCTGGCACTTACATTTTGTTTCCATAAAATTAACCCCTGGATAATATGTAACAGCAACCCAATGAATAACCCGATCTCGAAAGTGCGGATAAAAAGATTACTACCCATAAAATGACCCCAGTGATTAAATGTCTGTCCTCCATCATTATAAAAGATCATGGTATTAATGGTGCAGTGAACGATCAGGAAAGAGATAAGGAAAAAACCGGTGAGCCCCATGGTAATTTTTTTACCGATAGAAGAGTTGAAAAAATGTTTCCAGGTCATATGGTAGCGTTATATTTTGAGTTGGTTTTGATAGCCGGTGCAAAAATACGACAGCAGCGCCAAAAACAATCCCCCTTAAAGGTTTTTATGGTAATCTTTTGATCATCATATCATCTACCTGTTGAAACACCAGTTCGGGTTTTAATGTTCGCCATTGTGGAAGCTCAATCAGCTCTATATAGTGCGTTAACCTTGCCTGCACAAAATCGTATTGGCTTTGTGAAGGCATATTGAGGATAACCACCCATCCGCCAACATCTACGAGTTGTTCCCGCCAATCTTCGTAATAGCTGTCATCACTGCTGTGAAAGTTCAATACATTTTCAGCGATCAATATGAATTTATTTATGCCGTGGTGAAACATGATATCGGTAATATCCCTTCTCAGGGTCATGATATCATTTTCAATGGCATCATTCCATTCGCCCAGCAATTCAATAATGGCATAATTCAGGTCATAGTCTACAAACAAAATTTTCATATATAATGTTCGGGAGCCAAATTCATCCCACTGCGGGTGTATGTAATAATTGTAAATAGTATTGGAGAATTCAAATTCGCTGTAATCCCGCCTGTAAAAGGGAGATTGCTTATCATCTTCGGCGGCGTATAAATGCCGCCAGTTAAAATATGGTTCTATATGCTGCAAAACGAAACGCTGATTTTATTTGATTGATTGATTGCGCTGATTGTGCAAATTTCAGTAATTCATAAGAAACAAAAATCATGCTGCATAATATTGGATACTTTTTGAAGAACCTGGTATCTGCGAAATCATAAAAATCAATATAAATCTGCGCTTAAAAAAAAAGGGTTGTCAAATTTTGACAACCCCGTACACTTATTAACCGTAATATTTTACTGCACCACTATCCGCTCTGTAAAAATAAATTTGTTGCTCACATCTGTTACCTTAACCATGTACATGCCCTTTGCAAAATTCCTGCTTAGTGCGATCTTTTCTACCTGTGTTTTTCCATTAACTGTTACCATAGTATTTGAAAGCGGCTTGCCCGAAAGATCGGTAATAGTAACATTATACCTGCCTGCAGCCTGTCCTTCAAAATACACACTGAATTCGCTTGTTGTAACAGGGTTAGGGAAGATATGTGCCTCATTGGTTAAAACAGGAACTACTGGTTTGAAGTCAGCAAATACCCTTGAAGCATCAGCTTCTTTCTGGTAAAGCAGGTTACCATTAGCCAGGTCAGATGCATTGTAAACCATATCTGAACCTTCAATTAAAGTGGCTTTAAAATCGGCGATGGAAAATTTGTAATAGCCTGCAAAAGTATTGGCACTGCATACTACCACGTTACCATCTTTATCAACCGCTGCACCATTGGTACTGTAGTTTGCAGGTAAACCGCTGATATAACCAATTTGTTTTGCAACACGTGACTCAACATCCAAAGAAAATACATAATGATTTGCAGAGATGATGTATAACTTGTTGTAAGCATCTGCGATCATATCGCCACCCCAGCTTGTACATTTATTTTTGATAGAAACCTGTTTGTTTGCTTCATCATCCATAACAGGACCAAGGTCGGTGATGGTTACTTTTTTGCCGGTGCTGAATTTAACCAGGCGGCTGCCGTCATTAGTTAATGCATAACCATTTCCATCAGCAGCAATGACCATACGTGTAAAATGATTTGCTTCGTCGTTTAAAGCTGTATTTGTATTTAAAAGCGAAGAAGTTACTGTATAATAACGCTGTGCATTACCCTTTGTATTGAGGTCGAGCCAGCGCAATTCGCCAACCCGCATTGGGGTAAAGAATAATTTGTTTTGATTTTTGTCGTAAGCTGCGGCTGCAACCATAGTTTCAGTTGGCCTTTGGAGGCTTGCGGAAGGGGCTTTTGTATCAGCATCCATCATTACAAAGGATGTTTTATCCCGCTGGTAAATATCCTGTACGATCTTGCCTGATGCAATATCCACCTGGCGGATGTTCATCCATAAAAAGTCACGGTTACCGTCGCCGGTAATAGCAAATGTTTTACCGGCATCCTGTGCGGAGGCAGAGAAACTTGCTGCAATAAAAGTAGTTGATAGTAAAAGTTTAATATTCATAAGAGGAGTTTTTGTTTTAGATAGATACGTAAATTAAACAATTTACATAAATAAGACAATATTTTTTTATGAATGGTTGCTTTCTAAAGATCTTTTTACGCTGCCATATTTTAAGAGCAGTGTTTTTGCGGTTTCATAATCATCCGTCCCCATTTTTTCCATCAGCATTTTTACGCCCCTGTCTATTAATTTATCATTGGTAAGCTGCATGTTCACCATCTTGTTATCCTCCACCCTTCCTAACTGTATCATAACCGAAGTTGAGATCATGTTGAGTACAAGCTTCTGGGCAGTGCCACTCTTCATACGGGTGCTGCCTGTAACAAACTCGGGACCCACTACCACTTCGATGGGGAAGTCGGCTACCGCACTTAATGGCGCGCCTTCATTACAACAGATGCTCCCCGTGATTATATTATGGGCCTTGCATTGCTGCAGGGCTGAGATCACATATGGAGTTGTACCACTGGCAGCGATACCGATCACCACATCATTTTCATTTACGGAGTATTCCGTGAGGTCGATCCAACCCTGTTCTGTATCATCTTCTGCAAATTCCACTGCTTCAGTAATGGCCTTATTGCCACCGGCAATGATACCGATCACCAGGCCATAAGGTACACCGAATGAGGGCGGGCATTCGCTGGCATCTACAATGCCCAGCCGGCCGCTGGTACCGGCACCTATGTAAAACAGGCGGCCTCCCATCAGCATTTTATCTACAATGGCCTGGATAAGCGGCTCAATTTGTGGAATAGCTTTTTCAATGGCAGCGGGTACTGTTTTATCTTCTGTATTGATATTGGCCAATAATTCCATCACCGGCATTTTCTCTAAATGCCTGTAATTGGATTCCGATTCTGTTATCCTGTTAAACTCCATACCCCAAATCCGCAACTGGCGGAGCTTTTAAGACTTTAAATGTGTATGTTTATTCTTTCCACAAATTGAGCCTGATTATAAAATAATTTTCCGTTTATAAGTTATTGCAAATAATAATGCTCTTCTAAGTCCCCCTTTAAGGGGATTTAGGGGGTCTGATGAAATTTTACCAATCCTTCCATTGGCTTTTTAATGACTTTACCTAATTGAAGCTCGTATGAGTCGCACATTTCCTTTAAAACATCTTTGAAACCATATGCCACGCTCCCTGTGAAATTGATGGGCATGGTCCAGCTTTCTCTGTATTTATAAACATGCTGAAAGAAAAAATCATTAAAGCTGTCCTCAATGATATTCTCGATCATATAATGTCCACGGTTCTCTACCAGGAAACCTGTAAAGGCTGCCAGGTATCGGTTTGGCAGCGGCTTTTTATATACAGCGCTTAGTATCTCATCACTGCTGGTATTGTATTTTGCATTAAAGCGGTCCATCAGGTCCTCGTCAAAGGTCTTGTACAGGAAATATTGGATCACTTTCCTGCCCAGGTAAGCGCCACTGCCTTCATCGCCCAATACATAACCCAGCCCCGGGCTGTTCTTCACTATTTTTTTTCCATTGTAATAACAGGAATTGGAACCGGTTCCTAAAATGCAGGCAATTCCTTTATCATGTCCGCAAAGCGCCTTTGCAGCACCCATCAGATCGTGATCAACAGCTATCGACGCTTCCGGAAAGACCTGGCTGATGGCTTTCTTTACCAGTTTTACATTATCGGCATTGCTGCAGCCGGTGCCATAAAAGAATACTTCATCGGGTTCCGTTTTCTTAAATTTTATTTTCAGCTCTTCCTTGATGATATATTCAATTTGTTCGGCTGAAAGAAAATAAGGGCTTAAGCCCTGGGTGTAAAAGGTTTTTTTAGACTTACCGTTCACTAAACACCATTCTGTCTTTGTTGAGCCGCTGTCTGCTATTAATTTGATCGACATTATTTTATTTGGGTATTATAGATTGAAGGTAAATCATTTTAATAATAAAGCTGAAATAAGCTGCAAGCAACAAGACTCATGGGGGAACTTTTATTTCAATCATTCTTGTAAAATTTAAGATGTCAAATTCTATTATGATCCTTGTATTCTGAAGCTTCTCCCTTGTAGCTGCTCCCCCTGCAGCTTCTTCTTCCTATCTTCGCACAATGAATAATAAAAAAATACAGGTTTGGTTACCCTTACTTTTTAGTATCACCATGATACTGGGAATGTACTTTGGATATAAAATGCGGGATAATATGCCCGGCAAAAGTTTCTTCTTTGCCGAAAAGCGCAGGCCCATGCAGGAGATCATTGACCTTATTAATAACCGCTATGTAGATGATGTGGATATGCAGGCCATTGCTGATACAGCCATACAGGCCATGCTCAGTAAGTTAGATCCCCACTCTGTTTTTATACCGGCTGAAGAATTACAATCGGTAAAAGAAGAAATGGACGGTGCATTCTTTGGTATTGGCATTGAGTTCAACATTTTTCATGATACCCTGCACGTGGTAAATGTTTTAAAAGATGGTCCGGGTTATAAAGCCGGATTACTAACCGGTGATAAATTCATAAAGATCGATGACAGTGTGGTGGCAGGTAAAAAAACCGATGCTGATGCTTACAGAAAATTGTTACGCGGTGACAGGGGAACAAAAGTTACCGTGGCCTTTTTACGCAACATGGCTAAAAAGCAGGTTATGATCACCCGGGATGCAATACCACTGACCAGTGTTGATGCAAGCTATATGATGAACAGCACCACCGGTTATATAAGGTTGAATAAATTCTCTTCACAAACCTACCGGGAGTTTATGGAGTCGTTGGAAGCTTTGAAAAAAGCAGGCTTAAAAGAATTGATCCTTGATTTGAGGGGTAATGGAGGCGGCATATTGGACGAAGCAGTTGAAATAGCTGATGAATTCCTGCCAGGCGATAAACTGATCACGTACACAGAAGGTAAGCATGTAGAGCGGAAAGAATACCGTTGCAGGCGTAATGGTCAGTTCGAGACAGGTAAGCTGGTTGTTTTGGCCGATGAGGGCAGTGCGAGTGCCAGTGAAATTTTAATGGGAGCTTTGCAGGATTGGGACAGGGCAACGATCATTGGCAGGCGCACATTTGGCAAGGGCCTGGTGCAGGAGCAATTTGAGCTGGGTGACAAGAGTGCATTAAGATTGACCATTGCAAGGTATTTTACGCCTGTTGGCAGAAGTATCCAACGCCCATACAACAACGGCAGTAAGGCTTATTACGAAGAGATCAGCGATCGTTTTGATCATGGCAAGGCCGATTCTGTAAAAGTGGATACCGGCAAAATATTTAAGACCAAGGGTGGTAAGATTATTTATGATAAAGGCGGTATCACACCGGATCATTTTGTGGCAATTGATACTGCAGGCTTTACTAAGAATTCTGCGCTGGTTTTCAGCAGGGGTACCATTACCAATTTTGCATATAATTTTTATCTCCGGAACCTGGATCAATTAAAGAACTTTAAAAGCCCCAATGAGTTTGTAAAAGGATTTGTATTTACTGAAGACCATTGGAAACAATTTCTGCAGGCGGCTGAAAAGGATACCGTTACTTTAATTACAGCATCACCCAAAGAAAAGAATGACCTGGTCAATCGTATCAAATCAGCCATAGCAAGGCATTTGTGGCGAAATGCAGGATTTTATGAAGTACTGAATACTACAGATCAAGGCATCAAAAAGGCAATGGAGGTATTGAGCCAATAAAAAAAGCCTCCGCAAGGAGGCTCTCAATGTTTTAATAATCGTGGCTAATTTTTCATAGCGTTTAATTATTGGTGTGTCTTTGCACGGATACTGGATCCAAGTTCTTTGGGTGGTTGTTCCGATAGCTATCGGGGAGGTTTTTTCATTGGATAATTAACAGTACAAAGATGCACGTTTTACAATTTTGCTGTTGTAGTTTACCGTACGAAAAACGGGTAGCTGTTTTTCTAATTTTATAATCTGCTGCTATGCTATTCCCCTCATCTCATTTTCCTACCTTTGCCGCAAATAACGATTCTATATGTGGCTAAATAATATACTGGAGACCATTGGTAATACCCCCCTCATCCAATTGAACAACATTACAAAGAACTTGCCATGTACCGTTCTGGCCAAGGTTGAATATTTTAATCCGGGTAATTCTATTAAGGACCGTATGGCTTTAAAAATGCTGGAGGTTGCAGAGCAGGAAGGAAAGATCAAACCCGGCGGAACCATCATTGAAGGCACCAGTGGTAATACCGGTATGGGACTGGCATTGGCCGCCTGCGTGAAGGGATACAAATGCATATTCACAACTACAGATAAGCAATCCAAAGAAAAGGCTGATATTTTAAAGGCTGTTGGAGCAGAGGTGATTGTGTGTCCAACCAATGTTGAGCCAGAAGATCCCCGGAGTTATTATTCTGTTTCAAAGCGCCTGGCCACTGAAGTTCCAAATAGCTGGTATGTGAACCAGTACGATAACCTGGCCAACCGACTTGCCCATTATGAGCAGACAGGCCCCGAGATCTGGGAGCAGACCGAGGGCAAGGTCACACATTTAGTTGTTGCCACAGGTACAGGCGGTACTATTGTAGGTACAGGCAAGTTTTTGAAAGAAAAAAATCCAAATATAAAAATCTGGGCCATTGATAGTTATGGCTCTTTGCTAAAAAAATATTTTGAAACGGGGGAACTGGATCAAAAGGAGGTTTACCCTTATATAAGTGAAGGCTTTGGTGAGGATTTTGTGCCCGCCAATTATGATATGAGCGTGATAGATGAGTTTACAAAAGTTACCGATAAGGATGGCGCTGTAATGGCCCGCCGTATTGCCAGGGAAGAAGGCATGTTTTGTGGCTATAGCGCAGGTAGTTGTTTACAGGGCCTTATGCAGTTGAAAGACCAGTTGAAAAAAGATGATGTAGTAGTGCTGATCTTTCATGACCACGGAAGCCGGTATGTAGGTAAGGTTTATAATGACCAGTGGATGCTGGAACGGGGATTTTTAGATGTGAAGACCTTTAAAGACCTGGTGGGTGGCCGTGGAGCACAGCCCCTCATCAACTTAAAGAAAGAAGATACGGTAGCAGATGCTATTGAAATGATGAAGAAATATGATATCGAGAATATACCCGTTATGGAGGAAGAAAACAGCGTGGGCGCTATATCAGCGGGTGGCCTCTTCAATAAAATATTAAGTAACCCCGATATTAAAACACAAACTATTGAGTCGGTAATGGAAAAAGCCTATCCTGAAGTTGCATTTGAGACCCCGGTTGAGCGGTTAAGTACATTTATTACCAAAGAAAATGGAGCAGTGCTGAGTAAGGATGAAAGCGGCACTTTTCATATTGTGACCAAATATGACATTATTCAGAGCCTGACCAAATAGTTCCATCGTTAATTTACCAAATTACTGTAATGCTTTGTACTGCTGCATCTTAATCGGTGCAGCAGTCTACTTTCGGTCCATACAGCCGAACATGATACGTATTTTTACGATATATTCTCACGTACAAACTACCTATCATATTTTGAATAACTACGATTACGTGCGTAAATACAATAGCTTAAAAAAAGAGCAATATTGCGCTGGTGCAGAATAAAATACTGTTGCATCTTTGTGTCAGAAGTTGATTGATAGGAATTAAATATCAATCGTTATCCAAAAATCCTAATAAAGACCAAATGAACTGAAATCCAATTTTTTTGAAAAACCACCAACAATCCAATATCAGTCAACTTCTTTTTAAGTTTTAAAAACCAATATCGCTTTAAAGATCTTATCTTATCGAAAAACCAAAAGATCTAAAAAGTAATGTAAAAACCAATATCCTGCCTATGCCCTTAAAAGCGATGATGGCAACGTAAAGACCGAAGAACCAATATCCTGCCTATGCCCTTAAAAGCGATGATGGCCAAAATGAAGAACTCTGAAACCAGGATAAAACATTTAGAACTGCCAATATAAGGTAACCCCCTTAAGAAAGCAGATTCAAAGATCCTGAAAAACCGGCCTTGCTTGGCTGGTTAAAAAATTCGACTTCCACAGTTATTTGATTCGTCAAGCGGCTGCGGAAGTTTTTTTATGCCCATAACTCCCGTAATATTAATTTTGGGCATGATCCTCAACAAGACCTCTGGCCTTACCTATTTACCTAAACGGATCATTTCACTGGTCCCTTCCCAAACAGAATTGCTTTTTGATCTTGGCCTGGAAACTGAAACAGTCGGGATCACTAAATTTTGTGTTCACCCGGCGGACTGGTTTGCATCAAAGCAAAAGGTTGGCGGTACAAAGACAGTGGATATCGCAACCGTTAAACAATTACAACCCGATCTTATCATTGCCAATAAAGAAGAGAATGTAAAAGAACAGGTTGAGCAGCTTGCTGCTGATTATCCTGTCTGGGTTTCAGATATCAATAATATGCAGGAGGCATTACAAATGATCAAAGATATTGGTGCGTTAACCGGTACATCATCCCATGCAATATCAATTGTAAAACAGATCCAGTCCTCATTTGCCACATTGATACTGCATGATAAGCTGGTGAACTGTGCATACTTAATATGGCGTAAACCTTTTATGGCAGCTGGCGGTAATACTTTCATCAATGATATGCTTTTGCAATGCGGTTTCAACAATATCTTCAGTGATAAAGAAAGGTATCCAGCAATAAATATCTCCGAACTCCGAACTACAAACTATGAACTCCTTTTTCTTTCCTCAGAGCCCTACCCTTTTAAACAAAAACATATTGATGAACTGGCTGCACAATTACCGGGTGTGCAGATCATGCTTGTTGACGGAGAATTATTCAGCTGGTATGGAAGCAGGATGATAAAGGCTCCAGCTTATTTTCAAAAGATCATCAACAGCATCGCCAAATAAATCAAAGGCTCAATCTGCATGTATCGATCATAGCTTAGTATTTTTAAAGAGACTGTATTATTTGTTAGCCACGAATGACACGAATTTGCACTAATCGGTTTTAAATTCGTGTAGATTAGTGTAATTCGTGGCTTAAAACATTTTTATATTGCTATGCACTAAATTCCCGGTTCACTTCTAATTGAATGCTTTTTATATTAAATTTGCCCAAAATCAAACTATTTATGGCGAATAAGAAAATTATTGAATTATTAGGTAGCGAGGCCGATAGCCTTTTGAACCACGAGTGTAAAACCATTTCAAAGAATGATATTTTTCTTCCTAATCCCAATCACGTGGATGATATCTGGAGAGCAAGTAACAGAACCAACCAAACTTTAAAGAGTTTACAGCATATATTGGATAATGGCCGCCTGGGCGGTACAGGGTATGTATCTATATTGCCCGTTGACCAGGGGATTGAACACAGTGCTGGTGCATCTTTTGCACCCAACCCCATTTATTTCGATCCTGAGAACATTGTTAAATTGGCCATTGAAGGCGGCTGTAATGCAGTGGCATCTACATTTGGTGTGCTTGGTATTGTGAGCCGCAAATATGCGCATAAAATACCCATGATGGTTAAAGTGAACCATAATGAATTCTTAAGTATGCCCAATAAATTCGACCAGATCATGTTCGGTAAAATTAAAGATGCCTGGAACATGGGAGCAACTGCTATCGGCGCTACAATTTATTTTGGAAGCGCAGAAAGTGCAAGGCAGATACAGGAAGTAGCTACTGCATTTGAAATGGCTCATGAATTAGGCATGACTACCGTTCTTTGGTGCTATACCCGCAACAATGGTTTTAAGGTTGATGGGGTGGATTATCACACTTCTGCAGATCTTACCGGCCAGGCAAACCATTTAGGTGTTACCATCCAGGCTGATATCATCAAGCAGAAATTACCCAGCAATAATGGTGGTTACAATGCAACCAAACATGGCAAGACATCCCCACTTGTGTATTCTAAATTGACAACAGACCACCCGATAGACCTTACCCGATACCAGGTAGCCAACTGCTATATGGGGCGTGTAGGATTGATCAACAGCGGTGGTGAAAGTAAAGGCGCAACGGATATGGCAGAAGCAGTGACCACTGCAGTGATCAACAAACGTGCTGGTGGTATGGGACTGATCAGCGGCCGTAAAGCTTTCCAGAAACCAATGAAAGAAGGTGTGGAATTATTGAATACCATCCAGGATGTATATTTGGATAACAGTATTACGATAGCTTAAAACCGTTAAAAGGTTTAATAGTTTATAGGTTTAATGGTTCATCGTTAAACGGTTTAAACGACTTTAACGACTTAAACGACTTAAACGTTTGACATGAAACACGAAGAAGATTTTGATGCCAGCCTGGCGGGTGAAGAAAGTGCTGCTGAAGCTAATAAGGCCAGTTGGTTCAAGCGGATGAAAAAAGGGATACTTACATCCACTAAAGATAAAAAAGATGCACCCGAAGGACTATGGTCAAAATGCCCTTCCTGCAAATACACCTGTACTGCTGCTGAGTTGGAAGAGAATAAATATGTTTGCTCCAAGTGCGAATACCACCACCGCATTGGCAGCGAGGAATATTTTGAGATACTTTTTGATGATAACCACTACATCGAACTTTTTGCAAATATCAGGTCGAAGGACTATTTAAATTTTGTTGACCTGAAACCTTATGGGCAAAGGCTTGAAGAAACCTATGCTAAAACCGGCATTCATGATTCGATGACCGTAGCGCATGGAAAAGTGAAAGCTAATGACCTGGTAGTAGCCTGTATGGATTTTGAATTCATCGGTGGCAGCCTGGGCAGTGTAATGGGTGAAAAAATAAGCCGTGCCTGCGATTATTGCATGGCACATACCATACCTTTTATGATCATTAATAAAAGTGGTGGTGCCCGTATGATGGAAAGTGCATTCTCTTTAATGCAGCTTGCTAAAACATCCGGAAAATTATCCCAGCTCAGTGATAAAAAGATCCCGTATATCTCCTTATGTACCGACCCTACATTTGGCGGCACAACAGCATCCTTTGCCATGCTTGGCGATGTGATCTGTGCCGAACCCGATGCCCTGATCGGATTTGCAGGCCCCAGGGTAATTAAAGAGACCATTAAAAAAGACCTTCCCGAAGGTTTCCAGCGAAGCGAATTCCTGCTGGAACATGGGTTTTTAGATTTTATCGTTCACCGGAAGAATCTGAAAGAAAAATTGGGTAACTTGTTGGTCATCTTTAAAGGATAAAATTTACTGCATATACCCGGTCAACAAATGAGCTGCAGTAATGATCTTTAAAAAAATTATGCTGCAGAAAAAAGATTCCATACTCCTGTTGATTATATTACTGGTATGTGGAAACTTGTATGCTCAAACGCCCTGCACAACACTCGGTCAAAATCCA
>JBKJMZ010000153.1:0-22076 GCA_046596255.1 Ferruginibacter sp.
TTGAAGGATATCATGTTCAATTACATGACCGAAGATGGTTATGCCAACAATGTAAATTATTTAAGGCT
Source organism: Ferruginibacter sp. (assembly GCA_046596255.1). Taxonomy (GTDB): domain Bacteria; phylum Bacteroidota; class Bacteroidia; order Chitinophagales; family Chitinophagaceae; genus Ferruginibacter. Next base: position 69 of record JBKJMZ010000153.1, read on the forward strand.
AAGCAATAACTTTCCTTATTATCACCGTAATATTTTTGGTGTTAGCAAATCCTATTCTGTAACTTTTTTAAACAGATTTGCCATAGAGCAACGGATCATTATCCCTGTTTTTGAACAGGCTGCCGATAGCAGTAAAAAATCGAGGGACAGCGCATGGGTAAGATTACCGCCCAATAAAAAAGAAATCCGAAAAAAGAAATTACAGGACCTGAGGTCGCTGGCTATAGATACGGCAAACAATACCGCAATTTTAACTGTAAACGCTTTTTTTGCCGGTAGCCTGCGTCAGTTTTACAGGCAAAGTTTCAGATACATTAAAAAAACAGGAATTAATAATGTAGTGCTGGATATCCGCAGCAATGGGGGAGGCAGGATCCGGCTATCAACGCTATTAACTAAATACGTAAGCCGTATAAATTTTAGAGTAGCAGATACTTCTTTTGCCGTTGCCAGATCTTTGCGGCCTTATTCCAAATATATTAAAGGTTCTTTTATGAATAACCTGGGCCTTTTCTTTCTTACCAAAAAGAAAAAGGATGGGCTTTACCATTTTGGGCATTGGGAAAGAAAAATGTATAAGCCAAAAAAACAAAATCACTATGGGGGCAACCTTTATGTACTTATTAATGGCAACACTTTTTCTGCAGCTTCCTTATTCAGTAATGCGGTTAAAGGTCAGCCCGGTGTAACATTGATTGGTGAGGAAACAGGTGGCGGCTGGCATGGAAATAACGGCATTTTAATTCCGGATATCATTTTACCCAATACAAAAATAAAAGTAAGGTTGCCGTTATTCCGTCTTGTTCAATATAACCATGTGCCTAAAGATGGCAGTGGTGTACAGCCAGATATTTATATAGGCACCAATTACGATGCACTACTTAAAGGAGTGGATTATAAGATGAAGGTTGTGATGGAAATGATCAGGAAAAACAATGGGCAATTGTCAATTGGCAATTAGCAATTGCTAAAAAAATTTAAAGAGTTAAGAAATAAGAAGCATTTCAAACCTAATATTGTCTATTGCTTATTGCCCATTGCCTATTGTACATTGCCTATTGTACATTAAATGAATCCGCATCCTTCCAGAATGGAAATTTTGTTCGTACTTCTTCTAATAATTCTTTTTGCAATACAATTGTATTTACATCTTCCTCATCGGCCATATGATAAAGTACCTGCCCTGTTGGATCAATGACCAGGCTGTTTCCGCTATAATAAATATTGTTGGCATCGGTACCAACACGGTTCACACCTATAACATAACATTGATTCTCTATTGCCCTGGCACACAATAAGGTCTTCCAGGCATGACTGCGACGCTCGGGCCAGTTGGCTACATAAATCAGTATATCATATTCCGGCCCCCTCCCAACCTCCCCAAAAGGGGGAGGAGCTTGCCGTGCCCAAACAGGAAAGCGCAGGTCATAACAAACCAATAGATTAATCTTCCATCCTTTTACAGATGTTATCAGTCTTTTTTTGCCCCGGCTGTAATGTTTGTCTTCTTCGCCATACGCAAACAGGTGACGTTTGTCGTAATAGCCATATTCCCCATTGGGCAACATCCATACCAGCCGGTTATAGTATTTTTCTTCATCTTTTATTATAAGGGAACCGGTAAGTACAATGCCGTTTTCACGACTAACTCTTTTCATCCATTCTATCGTCTCCCCATCCATGGTTTCGGCAAGCGCTTCGGGCCGCATGCTAAAGCCTGTACTGAACATTTCGGGCAACACAACAATTTCTGTCTTCTCTTCCATGCCGGTAATTTTTTGCTCCAGCATGCGTAGGTTGGCTGGCTTATCTTCCCAGGACAGGTTGCTTTGTATGGTAGTAATAGTAAGGGTGGGCATGAATTGTAGTTATACACGAAATTAACGAACAGGAAGCATAATTAGGGCTTAATACGCCTATTAAAAAACAAAACTGTACATTTGCATTCCACTTACCTTTTATAAGACAGCCTGTTGCAGGCTATGTGGTACCAAAATATTTCCTGCTGATTCAGAAAAATGCAACGTCTTTGCCAGCCCATATAAATAAAAATAAACCATTTAATGCCATTTAAAAAATTAGATCTTATTGATCCTATCCTGAAAGCATTGAGCACAGAAGGATACACTATCCCAACACCTATACAGGCACAAAGTATTCCTTTGATCCTGGAAGAAAGAGACCTGCTGGGTTGTGCCCAGACCGGAACCGGCAAAACAGCAGCTTTTGCAATTCCTATTTTGCAACTGCTATATAATAACAAAACCGATGAGCGTGGCCCCCACAAGATCAAAGTACTTATCTTAACTCCAACGCGTGAGCTGGCTATACAGATCGACGAAAGCTTTGCGGCTTATGGGAAACATACCGGTCTTACCCATACCGTGATCTTTGGCGGTGTTTCACAATTACATCAAACAAATATTTTAAGAAGGGGCGTTGATATTTTGGTGGCCACGCCAGGCCGTTTACTCGACCTGATAAGCCAGGGTTTCATCGACCTGAAATTTTTAAAGATATTTGTGCTTGATGAAGCAGATCGTATGCTGGATATGGGTTTTATACATGATGTAAAAAGGATCATTACCAAACTGCCGGCAAAAAGACAAACACTTTTCTTTTCGGCTACTATGCCTCCCGAAATTCAAAAGCTGGCCAATGTGCTGTTGACCAATCCTGCTAAAGTAGAGGTTACACCCGTATCTTCAACAGTTGATGCTATTGAGCAAAGCTTATATTATGTTGGCAAAGCAGACAAGCCAAACCTGTTGTTACATTTACTAAAGGATGAAGATATCGTAACGGCTTTAGTTTTTACCAGGACCAAACACGGCGCAGATAAGGTTGTAAAGTTCTTACACCGCCACGAAATAACGGCAGCCGCCATTCATGGCAACAAATCACAAAATGCCAGGCAGCATGCGTTAAGCCAGTTTAAAACCGGGAAACTTAGGGTATTGGTTGCCACAGATATCGCTGCAAGAGGTATTGATATTGACGACCTGAGCCATGTGATCAATTTTGAGTTACCCAATGTTGCTGAAACTTATGTTCACCGGATTGGGCGTACCGGAAGGGCCGGCAATACGGGTATAGCCATTTCATTTTGCGATGCAGAGGAAAGAAGCGAATTGAAGGATATTCAAAAGCTGATCGGCATTAATATTCCGGTTATTCATAATCATCCTTATCTTTTAAGTGCATCTGCTTTATCCGCCCCTTCCACTCCAGCGCAAAAACCAGGACCAAAACGGTCCCGTGGTTTTGGCTCGTATGACAAAGGCAAGAGCAGGAATTTTAGCTCCGGTGGCAGGCGTAATTAAAATACCCTGCAACTTATTGCACAATAGTTTTTTGAGTGTATATTCAACGCCTAAAACTAATTATGTATGAAACATGTTCTTTTAAAATTTGTAGGTATTGTTATCCCGATAGCTCTCGGGACAATGCTTTTTAGTTCCTGTGCCAATGAAGCTTCCAAAACAGAAACTGCATCATCCTTTAGTCTTGACAGCATAAAAGCTGGCATTGCAGCAAGCAATAAGATCTTTGGTGGGTCATTTGCCACCGGTGATTCTGCAGCATTTGCAAACCTTTATACCAGCGACGGTTGCATGTACCCTCCAAATATGGTAAAAGTAAGCGGCCCCGCAGCCATCGCTTCATTTTTTAATGAGGCGCATAAAGGCGGTATTAAAAATATAGCCCTTACTACTGAAGAAGTGATGGACTCAAAAGATGCCGTTGTGGAAACGGGAAAATATGAAGTGTTTATAGCAAATAATGTGTCGGTTGAAAAAGGGAAATATATTGTGTGCTGGAAAGAAGAAAACGGAAAATGGAAAATGCACCGGGATATGTGGAATTCAGATACCCCGCCAGCACCTGCTGCTCCTGCAGAAAAAAACTAATTCTTTAATTTAAGTTCTGATACCGAAGCAATGCTTCGGTTTTTTTATGCTCTACAGGTTAAAATAAAAATGCTAATTTCATTTAGCTATTTAAAAACTATTTTAAAAAAGTTGTGATATTATGGCTGCGCTGAAGTATTTATCGTACCTCCTTAATCCCCTGGAATTATTGCGTACTAAAAAAGTATTGCATGTAAATCCCACAATTGCTTCACCCAGAAAAGAACCTGAGCAAATCAAGATATTTATTCATGATTATGATGGCACTCATTTCGAAGTTAAAGAGGTCTCCGTTATTGATGAAAGTTTTCCTTACCTCCTTTCCCCAAGTGTTACCTGGATAAATGTAGACGGGCTACGAAAAGTTGATGTTGAAAAACTCAGTAATTATTATGGAATTCACTATTTAATAACTGAAGATATCCTTAGTATGGGCCAGCGGCCAAAGATGGACGATATTAACGGCCTTATTTATTGTGTATTGAATATGTTGTATTTTAATGAAAAGGATTTTACTGTAGAGACTGAACAGATCAGTATAGTGCTGGGCAAAAATTTTGTTATCAGTTACCAGGAAGATGCATCAAGGGATGTTTTTGACCCGCTAAGAGAACGGTTAAAGATAAATGGCAGTAAAGCGCGGCAAAACGGCTCAGATTTTCTTTTTTATTCACTTATTGATATGATCGTTGATAATTATTACCTCGTTATGGAAAAGCTTGGTGAAAGAATAGAGACCCTTGAAGAAGATATCATCCGCAATGCAAACAAACGAACCCTGGCTAAAATTAATATGCTCAGAAAAGAAATGATCATACTAAAACGAAGTATTGGTCCTGTTAGGGAATTGGTAAATGGTATTTTAAGAAGTGAAAGTGACCTGATAGAAGAAAGAACAGAAAAATATTTTAAGGATGTACATGATCATATTATACAGGCAAATGACCTGGCCGAAAACTACCGGGATATGATGATGAACCTGCAGGACCTTTACCTGAGCAATGTGAATTTGAAAATGAACGAGGTAATGAAAGTGATGGCTGTGGTAACCTGTTTATTGGCGCCAGCAACCGTTATTGGAGGAATATTCGGGATGAATTTTGACGTTATTCCTTTTGCTCATAATGAGATCGGTTTTTATTCTATTGTTGGCTTAATGATATTCATACCGTTATTCATGTTATATATATTTAAGAAAAGAGGTTGGTTTTAAACTGCCCTTGGTTTTTTGTAGATGGGAACCGTACTGCATGGCTCCCCATACATGACGCTTTTTACAACAGGTCTTAATAGTGAGGTTATAGCTACATATGCAGTTTCTGAAATGGGTAATTCTCCACAGCCCTTAATAACAACGCGTTGATCCCTATAATCTTCCGGGTTTATTTTTCCAATGTTTTTTAAAAAAAGTGTTTTGTGTAAAAAGTCTGCATCTCCAAAAACGATCTCTTTGGCAACCGGCTGCAGGTAACTTGATACCAGCATATAGGCCCACACGGGTATTACAGCGTCGGCGCTGCAGGTAAGTGCCACGTTCTTGTTTGTATAAGCTGCAAGGTCAAGATTTTTCATAGCTTCCCTGAAATCTTTTTCTTTCAGTATCAGTCCCATGAATAAATGATCCTTCATATCAAAGATCGACACCTCATCCTTAGGATAAAAATCTTCCAGATCAAGGGTAATGATCCCGCTTTCCGAAACCTTATTTACAAATACTTCAGCCATGGTACAAATGTAAAACAAAACAGCCATCACTATAATGATGGCTGTTTTCTATAAAAGGAATAAATCCGTTAAAAGTATTCGCTCCTGTTATCTTTAATGGTAGCTTTCTTTTTAAGGCCTTCAAACCAGTTAGTTACTGCCTGGTTGCGTAATGCTACGATCTGCTGCATCCTTATTTGTGCTTTATCTTCAGTAGGATCAGTTGCTTTTTCCGCAATAGCATTTACTTTAAAAACATATACTCCTGCTTTGCCAACAACCGGTGCGGCAACTTTATTAAGATTGGCTTTATTAAATATAGCACCGATCAATTTTGGTTCATTACCAATTCCATTTATGATCTGCGACTTGAAGCTGATGCTTGAATCGGCACCTGCTGTTAAAATTTCTTTTGCATATTTAGCTGCTGCTGTTTCAAGCGTAGGATTGGCGCCCAGGTTTTTGATGATCATTTCACCCTTCTTTTCTTCCCTGATGGCATTCTCAGCCAAAGGCCTTGCTGTTTCCACGTCCTGTGTTCCTTCCTTGAATATCTTTTCAACAACGGCTACCACAAATTGATCTCCAACCGGCATCGGGTCGCTCACATCTCCTTTTTTTGCTTCAAATACCCAACGTACCAGTGACCTTGCGTCCTGCATTTGTCCGATCGAGGCATCGTTCTCTTTTATTAATACGGGCGCCGATATTTTTTGAAGTCCATTCTTTTGCACATATTCATCGAATTTTTTAGGGTCTTTAATTGCAGCAAGTTTAACCGCATCGTTGCTGGCTTTGTTAATGGTCGCTTCATCTGCGAAGATTTCTTTTGCCAGGAAAGCAACCTGGTATCCCGGGTTCAATGCTTTTTCGCCTGTTATCTCAATAACATGATAACCAAATCTTGTTAAGATCACTTCTTTGTTTCCAACCGGCTTTCCAAAAGTTGCCTGGTTAAATTCCGGTACCATAGGTGCCTGGTAGCCAAAATATCCCAGGTCTCCACCAATATCTTTTGTTCCATCTGATCCATACTGTTTAGCCAACGCTGCAAAATCTCCACCTGCCTTAAACAGCGCTAAAACACTATCAGCCATTTTCTTTGCCTGGCTTTCTTCCATAATAGACTGCCCCGTTTCAGGGTCATTAACTTTAAAAAGTATATGCCTTGCTCTTATACTGTCGGGTACAGCTTTGGTTCCTAAAATTCTAGCTAAAACATAACTTCCATTTTCAACATACGGACCATAAACAGTGTTTTGCGGTACTTTTAATATACTGTCAAGCAGTGCGGTCTGGATCCTGGTCCTTGGCCTGTACGTACTATCATAAGCAATTGTTGATGCACTTCTTGCTATAAAGTTCTTTACATTGGTCTCACTTGCGAATTGATTTTTCAAAGCTTCTACTGATGCTTTTGTCCTTGCACTATCCGCATCGCTTGGCAACTGGCTGAATCCAACATACGATATCATCCGGCCAGCCTCCTGTTTAAACAGGTCTTTATGTTTTTTTACATATTCTTCCACTTCGGCATCGCTCACTTTAATGGTACTGTCGCTAATAGTTTGATAAGGAACCTGCACATAGGAGATGGTAGCAAAGCTCTTAGCTTCCTTTGCATCTTTTTCTTCCATCCAGGCTGGATAGTATGCGCTTGCATTTAAAAGTGCAAAATATTTTGTGGAGATGCTGGTCAATTTTTGTGGCTCAATTACCTGTGCATTGAACAGGTCCCATTGTTCACCTTTTAATTTTTTGATATTTACAACAGCCTGGCCAACTTTGGCCATATCAAGTTTCCCTGTTGTGGGATCAAGCATAGACTTTTCCTGCATGAAGGGATTAGATGGGTCATTGCTCTTTAAAATATAATCCAGCTCTTTGGAAGTAAATTCAATACCTAATTTATCAGCTTCTGCATAGAAAACCTTTTCTGCTACAATTTGATTCCATACCTGCTCACGAATTTGAGCCGAACGGGCATTTGTAGGTTTTTGACCTGATTGCTGCTCTTCCTGTTGTTCCAGATTTTTTATCTTGTTGGTAAATTCACCCTGCTCAATAGCCTTGCCATTTACTTTACCTATATTGCCGGAACTTGTACTATAATTATTGCCGCCTTGTTTGGCATCCATTAAAATAAAGCCGATTAAGCTTAGCGATATCACTACAATTACAATTGCAGCGCCTTTGTCACGAATTCCCTGAATGATTTGCATATCTGTTTGAAGTTAAATTTGGAGGGCAAAAATAGGGGAAAAATATATATAAAAGGGGTTTTTCAACGCCTGAAAAACATTAAAATGCAGGTGGTATAAGGGTTCTTTGGGTGGTTTATTATAAAATTATGCTGCTAATTATGCCATTTCGGCTTTAAATAAAGGTTCTTAACAGCCTTTTGTTAATATTAGGTATTTAATGTGTGTAACCCTGCTTTTTATTTTAAACAAACATGAGTAAAATGAGTAAAGTTTGGCAGGTAAAAAATTTGGGGCGGTATCGCTGTTACTAACCTATGGTTTATACCATCGTTATCAACAGCATCAAATTAGTAATATGTAATTATTGTTTCCACCGGTTATGTTATCAACGTCTGTTAGAAACATAGTTTTTAAAACCGGTTTTCTTTTGTGCTTATAATCCTTAGACCTTTTTATAGAAATAATTAAATGTTAATTACCTGTGGATGAACGTTGATAAACTAAAGGTTTTAATTTTGCAATAGTTGCTGTTTTTATTCTTTCCACAAATTAACAGCCCTAGTAGTAGTAGATGATTATATAAATAATAAGTATTAATACATATTATGGTAGATATTAACAGTGCAGTTGACACTTTAGAAAAAAAAGGTTTTTTGGATATTTATATAGATCCATCCATTGATCTTTTTGCGGAAATTGAAAAACTAAAAAAAGAAAAGAATGCTATTATTCTGGCGCATTATTACCAGGAGCCGGATATTCAGGATGTAGCAGATTTTATCGGCGATAGTTTAGGCCTGGCCCAACAGGCTGTGAAGACAGAGGCTGATATCATTGTTTTTGCCGGAGTGCATTTTATGGCCGAAACCGCAAAGATACTTAACCCTTCAAAAAAAGTTTTACTGCCCGATCTCAATGCTGGCTGTTCATTAAGTGATTCTGCGCCTCCCCCGTTGTTTAAATTATTTAAAGAGAAATACCCTGACCATAAGATTATTACCTACATCAATTGTTCTGCAGGTATCAAAGCATTAAGTGATATCATCTGTACTTCTTCCAATGCCCAAAAAATAGTAGAAAGTTTACCGGCTGATCAACCTATCATTTTTGCTCCAGATAAGAACCTTGGGGCTTATATCAACAAGCAGACGGGTAGAAACATGGTACTATGGAACGGTGCCTGTATGGTTCATGAAATTTTTAGCCTCGAAAAAATAACGAGGTTAAAGATCCGTCATCCACAGGCAAAATTAATTGCTCACCCGGAATGTGAGGATCCTATATTAAGGATAGCTGATTATATTGGCAGCACTACCGGCTTATTGAATTTTACAAAGAGTGACATTGCTACAGCATTTATAGTTGCCACCGAAACTGGTATTCTTCACCAGATGCAGAAAGCTAGCCCTCACAAAACATTTATTCCCGCTCCCCCTGATAACAGTTGTGCCTGCAATGATTGTCCACACATGAAGTTAAACACTTTGGAAAAATTATATTTGTGCCTTAAATATGAAGCACCTGAAATAATTATGGATGAAGAGCTTCGCCAGGCTGCCAGGAAACCTATTGACGAAATGTTAAAAATAAGTGCACTTTATGGTCTCTAAATACAATTATCTAAGGGTATTAATATTTTTTTTAACTATAGTTATAATAGTTAGTTGTTCCAACAGTAAAAAAAATACAACTGATACCTTTTATATTGAATTGGTAAATTTTAAGAATGACAGTTTAAAGAAAGAGGTGGCTGAGCATATTTTTGGTAAGGTTTCCTTTTATAAAAATAACAAGCTTGAAATATTATCTTCAAATTATGTAACCGACAATTTTCCGGATATGCATTCTTTTAAGAATGTAGAAGCTTTGGATAAGGGTATAGAATCAGGTACAAAGAAAATAAAAGTAGAATTTAGCGGAAATTATACGGTAGATAGTATAAGGTACTCTCTTCAAAAATATATTTATGCTGACAATAAGTGGGTTAAAAAATCTGATATGGGTTTTATTAAAGGCACCACTACCTACAAGAAAGCCAAAGAATATGCTATTAGGGAATTTGGAAAGCAGATTGTAAATAATATAGTTGTTTACACATATAATTAATATTATAAAGCATTACACGTAATCAAAGGAAAAATTTATGTCTATTCCCTCGGTTGATCTCAGTGATTTTTTATCAGGTGATGTAAACAAGAAGAACGCGTTTGTACAAAGTTTGGGAAAGGCTTATGAAGAAGTAGGATTTGTTGCAGTTAAAAATCATGGAATCCCCAACGAGCTTATAGCAGATCTGTATAAATATGTGCACCATTTTTTTTCTTTGCCTTTAATACAAAAGAAGAATTATGAGATCAAAGGTTTGGCCGGTCAGCGTGGTTATACCAGCTTTGGTAAAGAGCACGCAAAAGGAAGTGAAGCTCCGGACCTGAAGGAATTTTTTCAATATGGCCAGATCCCTCGCGATAATTTTAATGAGAAAATATACCCGGATAATGTATCAGTAAAAGAGATAGAATATTTTGATAGAACATTGGCAGAAGCTTACAGGTCATTTGAAAAATCCGGCACAGCGTTATTACAGGCCATCGCATTGTATCTTGGATTAGATGAGTATTATTTTGATGCATATGTTTTTAATGGGAATTCAATATTAAGATCAATACATTATCCTCCAATTACTTCTGAACCAGTAAGTGCAATACGTGCCGAACAACATGAAGATATAAACCTGATCACTTTATTGGTGGGTGCTTCTGCCGATGGCCTGGAAATACTATCAAAAAAGGATGAATGGATACCTGTTACTTCGTTACCTGAGCAAATAGTAGTCAACGTAGGCGATATGCTGCAGCGATTGACAAACAATAAACTTTGTAGTACCACACATAGGGTTGTTAACCCTGCAAAACAGTTCTGGCATACTTCCCGATTCTCTATTCCATTTTTTCTGCATCCTAAAACAAGCATGAGTTTGCAGTGCCTGGATAATTGTATAGACCAGGTACATCCAAAATTATATGATGATATAACAGCCGGTGAATACCTTGATGAAAGGTTGAGGGAAATAGGATTAAAGACTTAAAAAATTTCTGACTGCAAAAAGTTTTCCATAATATTAGAGAAAATTTATTATTGAAAAATCTCCTCCGCCATATTCCTTTTTTAAAAGCGGTGTTTGTCCACAGCGTTACTGCTTTTGGCGGTCCGCAGGGGCATATTGGAATGATGCTTAAAACATTCGTTGATAAACGTCGTGATATTACGAAGGAAGAATTAATGGATTATATTTCTTTTTGTCAACTTTTACCCGGGGCCTCCTCAACTCAAACTTTAACGCTGATCGGGTATAAAAGAGGGGGAATTAAGTTAGCGGTATTAACATTATTGATATGGATTTTGCCTGCCTGTATTCTTATGGGTGCACTATCTTTTTTTGTAAGGGATATTGAGAATAACAATATAAAGGATACACTTTTTCATTTTATACAACCAATGGCTATTGGCTTTTTGGCGTATGCTGCCTTCAGGGCCTATCAGCTCAATATCAGGAATACCATAACTCAAATCATAATGCTGGTTTCCTTATTGTGTACTTATATACTTTTTAAAACTCCATGGATCATTCCTTCATTGATTATAGCAGGAGGAATAGTAACTAATTTCAGCAATAAACGGATACCTGAAAAAGAGGTTGTTAAGCCAAAACAGATTCGCTGGACCAATATATGGGTTTTTGTTTTAATCTTCGTTATTGCCGGGGTACTAAGCGAAACCGCAAGGAAGCAAAACTGGGAAAATAAAAAGCCATATAATCTTTTTGAGAACTTTTATAGGTTCGGATCATTTGTTTTTGGAGGCGGAGACGTGTTAATTCCGTTGATGCTTGATCAATATGTGGTTAGACCAACTTCTGAAAAAGTATCAAAAAAGAACCCGGATATGATCAAGGTGGAAAGAGAAGACCTGCTTACAGGAGCGGGTATGGTAAGGGCTATACCGGGACCGGTTTTTTCTATTGCCTCCTTTATGGGTGGGATAGCTTTAAAAAAAGAAGGTCCTGGAATTCAGCTGCTGGGCTGTGTTATTGGTTCTGTTGCTATATTTCTACCCAGTGCTTTACTGGTGCTTTTCTTTTTTCCTGTATGGCAAAAACTAAAAAAATTCGTAGTAGTTTTTAGGTCGCTGGAAGGAATTCATGCTGCAGTAGTAGGGATCATGATTGCGGCTACTTTTTACTTACTCAAAGATGTTTCTATTATGTCATTAAGCACGCTCAGTATAATAAATTTTACTGTGATACTCGGTACTTTCCTGGTATTAAACTTTACGAAAATACCTGCGCCCTTTGTTGTTTTATTTTGCCTTATTATCGGACTGGTCTTTTAATGGCTGCCGGTAGTACCGCCCGTTTTCAATTTCTTCTTTAACTAAATCAGGTACTAAAAACCGAATCGATTTCTTTTGTTTTATTAAATCACGTATATGGGTAGACGAGATTTCGAGGAGTGGTGCATCAAGTACGTGGACAACTGCTCCATGGAAATCCTGTATATCAAATCCTGGTCTTTTATAAATATAGATCGGGTGATTTTTAAGGATAATCTCATAGTTTTTCCATTTGTGTATGTTTTGAAAACCATCGCTGCCCAAGAGAATACAAAATTCATGATCAGGGTGTTTTTCTTTAAGGTAGGTAAGTGTATCAACCGTATAAGATGGCTTGGGCAAACCGAATTCAACAGCACTTGCCCTTAAACCCTTTTCCCCATCAATAGCCAGTTTAATTAAATGCAGCCGGTGGTATTCATTAAGTAAAGAAGCAGGTTGTTTAAATGGATTTTGTGGAGAAACAACGAACCATACCTGATTAAGATCCGTTTCATGCAACGCATGATTAGCTATAATAAGATGACCCGTATGAACCGGGTTAAAAGAGCCAAAGTAAAGTCCGATCTTCATTATAAAGCTTGTAAAAATGTATTATTTTTCTTCTACCCAGATATTTTCAGCTTCGTTTAGTCTTAAACTTAATCGATAACCTGCTATTGTAATTGAAATGGGGTCACCCAACGGAGCCTTTTGATCTATTTTTACTATTTCACCGGGAATACATCCCATTTCCATCAGTTTTAAAAAGATATCATCATTTTCAAAAGAGATAATAGTTCCTGATCTGCCAACCTTCATTTCCGATAGTCTTTTCTTCATGTACTCCATCCTTTAATAATCTAAGCTACAAATGTATCAAATCAATATTGTTATCTAATTTCGATATGAGAAATAAGAATATGCAAAGAATTCATTTTTATAATAACGACAGGCACCCTATCCTAAAGGATCGAAAGAGGCTCAAGCCATTTCTTATCCAGCTATTTAATTATGAGAAGAAAAACTTAGACAACCTGGTATATATTTTTTGCTCGGATAAATATTTGTTAAGCATTAATAATGAGTTTCTTAAGCATGATTTTTATACAGATGTGATAACCTTTGACCTGAGCCTGGATAAGCAGCAAACCATAGGAGAGGTTTATATAAGTACTGACAGGGTTAAAGAAAACGCAAAAAATTTAGGGATTACATTCAACAGGGAACTCCACCGGGTAATAATTCATGGCGCCCTTCACCTCTGCGGATATGATGATAAGATAACTAGTGAAATAGCAGCAATGAGAAATAAGGAAGATTACTATCTTTTAATATACTCGAAGCAAAATTCTAACTTTTAAATATAAAGTATTGTTCCACAAAAAACAGTTTCACAATGAAACAGTGTCCCGTGGAACATATATCTTTGAATAAAAGATAATTATGTCTAGGAAAAAATGGGAAGCAAGTAAAGAAATTACTGAAACACTATTGAAATCCAGGGAAAAGAGGAAATGGCAAATCACTTTGCGACGTTATGTGATTGAGAAAAGCCCATGTCCACAGTATGCACCCTATTTTGCACTTGATATCCAAAACATACGTCAATGGTTTGAATACCAGTTTTCGGAAGACTTGAATTGGGATAATTTTGGAAAAAGTTGGCAATTTGATCATATTATACCAGTAGTGTATTTTGACCACTCAGTTGAAATTGAATTAAAAATGTGTTGGAATTTCACAAATTTAAGAGTAGAGCCATTTCAGCTTAATAAAAATAGAGGAAGTAGAATTGATGTTTTGGGGGCTAAATCCTATTTCGATGAATTATATCAAAAAACAGGGTATATGATGACCCGGGCTCTTAAAGATAAAATAGAAAAGATTGAACTTTCTGAATTAGCCAGTTCTAAGCCGCAACAGCGTTTTCTCATTGAGCATAAGGATTACCTTGAACAGATCGAAAATTGTTCCGCCTTTGAGTTTGAACTTCTAAACAGCGGACGTTCCATAAAAGATGTCAGACATGAGATTGATTTGATAAGTAAAATTGCCTCAAGGCTCCAATAACAAAGTATCTTTACACTCATGTTTTCAAATTATGATGTTATTGTAGTAGGTGCAGGTCATGCAGGTTGTGAGGCGGCAGCATCTGCCGCGAACCTGGGTAGCAAGGTTTTGCTAATAACCATGAACTTGCAAACAATTGCCCAAATGAGCTGTAACCCAGCAATGGGGGGTATTGCTAAAGGCCAGATCGTTCGGGAAATAGATGCCCTGGGCGGATATAGCGGTATAGTTACCGATAAAAGTATGATCCAGTTTCGTATGTTAAACAGGTCTAAGGGTCCGGCGATGTGGAGTCCAAGGGTTCAAAGTGATAGAATGTTATTTGCAGCAACGTGGAGAGAGATGCTTGAACATACGCCAAATGTTGATTTTTACCAGGATACAGTTCAGGGAATTGTAGTAATGGATAATAAAGCATGTGGTGTAACCACTGGATTAGGCCACACTATCAATGCAAAATCCGTGGTCTTAACCAACGGAACCTTTTTAAATGGAGTTATTCATATTGGAGAAAAAAATTTTGGCGGCGGAAGAATGGCGGAAAAGGCCTCAACAGGTATAACGGAGCAATTGGTTTCTTTAGGATTCGAGACAAATCGCTTAAAAACCGGAACCCCCCCAAGAATTGACGGGAGAAGTCTCGACTATTCAAAAATGGAAGAACAAAAGGGAGATGATGAGATAGTAGGGTTCAGTTATTTGGATATAAATAAAATAAGACCCGATCAACAAAAAAGTTGTTGGATCACCTATACAAATGAGAAAGTTCACGAACTTTTAAAAACTGGTTTTGAACAAAGCCCTATGTATCAAGGGCGTATCCAGGGTACAGGACCAAGGTACTGCCCAAGTATTGAAGATAAAATTAGCCGTTTTGCTCAACGCGACCGGCATCAATTGTTTGTTGAGCCGGAAGGAAATAATACTATTGAGATATATGTTAATGGTTTTTCAACTTCTCTCCCAGAAAGTGTTCAATATCAATCACTTAGATTGGTTCCAGGGTTTGAGGCCTGCAAAATGTTCCGCCCGGGATATGCTATAGAATACGATTTCTTCCCACCAACCCAGCTTAAATTCAGTCTTGAGACTAAACTGATAGAGAATTTATTCTTTGCAGGACAAATCAATGGAACAACAGGATATGAAGAAGCTGCTTGCCAGGGATTGATGGCGGGCATCAACGCTCACCAGAAAACAAAAGAACTTGACCCTTTTTTACTTAAAAGGAGTGAGGCATATATTGGTGTTTTGATCGATGATCTGATAAACAAAGGAACAGACGAGCCTTACCGGATGTTTACCAGCAGGGCGGAATTTAGAACCTTATTGAGACAGGATAATGCGGATCTGAGGTTAACCGAAAAAAGTTATCGACTTGGCCTTGCTTCCCAGGAAAGGATGGAAAAGGTAAAATCTAAGAAAAAAAATGTAGAAAAAATTAAAGGAATACTTTCTACATTAAATCTTGACCCTGAAGAAACTACCGGATTTTTAGAACAGGCGCAATCATCTGTTTTAATATCAAAGCAAAAAGCATCGCAACTGTTACTAAGGCCCATGGTTGGACTTAAAGAAATGATCATTCACATTCCAAAAGTAAAAGAAGCGCTTACCGGATTTGATGCTGAAACCCTTGAACAGGTTGAAATACAAGTTAAATACGACACTTATATTGAAAAAGAAAAAGAACTTGTTTCAAAGATGGGGCAATTGGAAGACCTGCAGATACCCGATAATTTTAATTATGAAAAACTTGTATCATTAAGTAATGAAGCCAGGCAGAAGTTCACAAAAATTAAACCAAGGACCCTGGGACAGGCTTCAAGAATTTCGGGCGTCAACCCAAGTGATGTACAAATACTAATGGTTTTCATGGGCAGATAAAAAACAAAGCATGAGTCTTAATTTTTTAAGGAACACACCCAAAGAATTAATTTTTGAACATGTAGCAGAATACCTGCATCATCAAAACCTTAAAGTTGACAGGCAGGATAATACCCGGCCATGGGGAGGATTTTTTGTAATAAAAGAAAACGAGGCCGAAAAATTTATCAGGTTATATTTTCCGGAACTTACTAAGGAGAAATTAAATATTTCCGGCAAACTCAGTCCTAAAATTTTGGTAGTAGCACCTGAAAAAAAGTTGAGTTGGCAATATCATAACCGTCGGGCCGAAATATGGAAGCTGATTGGCGGTGCCGCAGCAATAGCGATTAGTGACACCGACGTAGAGCAAGAAACGAGGAACCTGAAGGACGGAGATATTGTTCAACTAAAGCAAGGCGAAAGGCATAGGCTGATAGGCCTTGAAACCTGGGGAATTGTTGCAGAGATATGGCAACATACTGACACAGACCACCCAAGCGATGAGGATGATATTGTAAGATTGCAGGATGACTTTGGCAGGTAATCAGGATGTAGTATTACTTAAAGTTTCAGAGATTTTTTTGGAGGCAACGACCATTCGAACTTCATTATAACTAAAATTTGGAGGTAAATTTTCAATTAATGTTTTAATAGCGATCGATCCCGTTTTATTAATAGCCTCCATAACCCGGGCTTGTTTTTCTTTACTCACCAGTTCACTGATATCTATTTCACCGGTTTCAATGAAATATGCAAGGTGCCCTTCTATAGTAGAAATTGAAAAATTCCGTTCCTGGGCAATAACCGGTATAGCCTTACCAGCTTTAAATAAATCAAAAGAGACGGTCTTTGAATCAACCTTTACCTCAGTTGACCTGGGCTTTCTTTCTTTTTTTGGATTCAAATTTTTTAAATGCATGTTCGATTCCAGGCCATGCCTTTCACAATAACTATACACAACTTCCAGGATCTCATCGCCATATTTTTCAGCCTTGGCTTTTCCAAAGCCCGAGATCTGCTGCAGATCTTTTTTAGTAAACGGTAAGTAAGTACAGATCTCTTGCAATGAAGACTGGTTGGCCACCATATAAATTGCCTGCCCTGTTTCCTGGCAAATCATATTGCGCCAGCGTTTCAGCGTTTCAAATAATTCAGTATTGGATACCCCAGTACTAGCCGATTTGGTTTCACTGGCATAGCAGGTATTATTAAAACGGGGCTGTACATACTTTAATTTATGCTGTAAAAAGCCGGTTACGGAAAAAGGCTGTTTACAATATTGCAGGTAAAAATCGCAGTTATATAAAGCCAGGGCCAGCTCATTTAATTTTTCATTTATAGGTGTTGCCACTTCTTTAAACTCGGTATTAACAGGATGATCTTTTAAAAACTTTATAAAAGAACTTGTTTTTGGAAGAAAATGATTAGCTGCATCGCTGATCCTTTTTTGTAACAAAATATTCTTTTCAATCACCCCTTCCTCTTTCATTAAGCCTGCAACTATGCCAATGAATTTTAAACCCACGGCTTTATCTTCTGCAAGCCGCAGCTTAAAATTTTCTACCCATTCAACAGCTTCTTTATTTAATTTATCTCGGTGCTGCTTTATTTGAAACGCCAATTGATCAACAGTTGTATTGATCTCCCCAAAAGAAAAAATGTCTTCAAGTAATTGCTGGGTGAATAATTGCCTTGCCCCTGCAAAACGATCTGCCAGCGAACCTTTATGAGATAAGGATTGCTGGCCCTTGATGACGTTGTCGTTACTATGAATAGCAGCCGGGGCTATTTTACTCAACAAAACAATTCCAGATAAACTGGTACAACGGCTAAGCGCAACATAAACCTGCCCGCTGCTGAATGCTGCACCTGCATCTATCATCACTTTTTCAAAAGTTAATCCCTGGCTTTTGTGAATGGTAATGGCCCATGCAAGCCTTAGAGGATATTGTGTAAAACTGCCCAGTGTTTCCTGCTCTAGTTTTCCATCGGCCCGGTTAAGGGTATAACGGCTGTTATCCCAGGTCTCCATTCCTACTTCAATTTCATCCCCGTCGCATTCAACAGTTATTTTTTCTTTTGTCAGCGTTTTTACAACACCGATCTTACCATTGTAATATCTTTTTTGAATAAGATCATTCTTTAAAAACATTACCTGCGCTCCTTCCCTTAAGATCAACTCCAATTCCACGGGGTACATATTTTCGGGAAATTCATTTTCAATGATTGCCTTATACGTAAATGGCGGGGCATGCAATTTATAAAGCTGCTTTTGGTTTATCTGGTCTGCCTGATTATTATGAGAAGTTAAGGTTATATATTTTTCATCTGCAGACGGATTGAAATGCGGATCAAACCTTAAATGCAGGTCTTCAAAATCATCCGCATCCATATGGTTGTTACGCACTTTATTTAAAAGCTTTACAAAGCTTTCTTCCTTTTGCCGATAAATCTTATTCAGCTCGATCAAAAGCGGCGATTGTTCTTTTATAGCCTGGCTATCGAAGAAGAAAGGCGATCCATAATATTCATTCAATATGCTCCATTCCTGATTTTGCGCCACCGGTGGTAACTGGTGCAGGTCGCCAATACAGAGTAACTGCACACCGCCAAATGGTAAATGATAATTTCTCCTGGTGTGTTTTAAAATGGTATCAATGGCATCCATTACATCGCAGCGTACCATGCTGATCTCATCAATTACCAACAGGTCCATTTTGCGCAAAAGCTGTTGCCGCTGACCGTTGTAACGGATCTTGGCCAACAATTCTTCTTTATTTTTTTTAGTAGGCAGAAAGGGATGAAAGGGTAATTGAAAAAGGCTGTGCAGGGTAACACCGCCTGCATTAATGGCCGCTACACCCGTAGGTGCTGCCACAATGATGTTCTTTGTAGAATTCTCTTTCAGGTATTTTAAAAAGGTAGTTTTTCCGGTGCCGGCTTTTCCGGTTAAAAAAATGTTTTCATTGGTTTCGGTAACAAAGCGATAGGCCAGGTCAAAAACCTCGTTATGTTCAATAGAATGCATTACGGTAAAGATAGTTCATAGTAATAAATAGCCTTCATCAAAAAGATCATTCCATGCTGGTTGCAGGCCATCACCCGTTTTTTTCTCATAAATAGCTGTTGATTTTCCATTGGTGTTGTAAACAAATTGCAATAGCATTGCTACCAGTTATATCAAATAAAAAAAAGATAGAAGACTTTCACAAAGGGCTATTGCGAAAGCCTTTCTATCTTAGGGAAATTATGCAGTGGTTTTACTGCCCAGCATGAGTAATTCATTTACTTCTACTTCGGTAATGAATTTCTTGGTGCCTTCTTTATCAGTATAACTGCGGCTGATGAGCTTACCTTCAATGGCAACCTCACTTCCCTTGTTCAAATATTTTTCAACGATGTCTGCAATTTTACCCCAGGCTACGAGGCTATGCCAGGTTGTTTCTTTAACCTTTTCGCCTTTGGTATTACGGTAAACTTCGTTAGTGGCAATACTGAAACGGGCCAGTTTTTTTCCGCTTTGTGTGCTTTTAATTTCTGGAGCGTTACCCAGGTTGCCAATTAGTTGAACTTTGTTTTTTAATGCGTACATGATCTTAAGTTTTGTGTCCGGCCAGGGGCAGAACGGTTTTTAATTTATCTCAATCAACCTGGGAAGACGTCATTCCCCGTTAACAATGCAAAGATTGGGTGCCCAACAGATCATAGCCGGATTTTATGCCTCTACTTGGCAATGATATACAAGTTTACACTAAATAATTTGTTAGTATGAAATATTGAGCATATCTTTACACTACAAAAGCAAACGATATGTTACCAGAGTTTAAAAGCATCTTCGATTTAATCAAAGCATTTCCTACAGAACAAAGCTGTATTGACCACTTGGAAAGGTTAAGCTGGGGCGGTAATCCAATATCTCCCTTTGATTCCAGTTCAAAGGTTTACAAGTGTGCAGGTAATAAGTACAAGTGTAAGACCACAGGCAAGTACTTCAATGTACGGACTAACACAATATTCGATAACACTAAAATTCCCCTGCAAAAGTGGTTTTTAGCCCTGTATGTGTTCAGTTCTCATAAAAAGGGTATCAGTAGCCATCAGCTTGCAAAGGATATTTCTGTTACTCAAAAATCAGCCTGGTTCCTGTTACATCGTTTGCGTTATGCTTTTGACCATCCTAATTTTCAAAAGGCTTTGGGCAATGTGGTTGAGATTGACGAAACTTTTATGGGTGGTGAAGCAAAGAACAAACACGCCAATAAGAAAAACAAAAATGCAGATGGTAACACCCTCCACGAACAGCAGCCGGTATTGGGTTTTAAAGAAAGGGATGGTAACATAGTAGCTATTGTTATCCCTGACCGTCTCAAAGAAACATTGTTGCCTGTGGTTCGCAACGTGGTTGGTAGTGGCAGCACTATTATGACAGATGATTACTTAGGCTACCATGATCTAAAGAACGACTACAGCCACTTCACAGTTAACCACAGCGCAAAGGAATACGTTAATGCAATGGCACATACAAACGGCATAGAAAACTTTTGGAGCCATTTAAAGAGAGGTATTGACGGGATCTATCATTGGGTAAGCAAACCACACCTACAAAGCTATGTTGACGAATTTACGTTGAGATTTAATACCCGTAAATATAGCACACAAGGTAGATTTGACTTAATTTTAGCAGGGGTTACAGATAAGAGATTAACTTACAAAGAACTAATAAAATAACATGGAAGAATTAGATAAAACATCTGACTTTCTTTTTTATAATTCAGAAGACGGAACTATAAAAGTACAGGTGATAGTTGGCGAAGATACTGTGTGGACAACCCAAAAGGGTATGGCTGAAATATTTAATGTAGAAGTACCTGCAATATCAAAACATACATCTAATATTCTAACAGAGGGTGAATTAACAGAGGCAACTGTTTCCAAAATGGAAACAGTTCAATCAGAAGGAGGCAGGGAAGTAAAAAGAGCTATTGAGTTTTACAACCTTGATATGATTATAGCTGTCGGTTATCGGGTGAACTCTTATAATGCCACAAAGTTTAGAATTTGGGCAACAAAAGTGTTACGGGAATATCTTATAAAAGGGTTTTCGCTCGATGATGAAAGATTAAAACAAGGTAATAACCTTTTCAATAAAGACTTTTTCAGGGAACTATTAGAACGTATAAGGGAGATACGGGCATCTGAAAAAATGTTCTATGAAAAGGTCAGAGAACTTTATGCAACAAGTGTGGACTACGATAAAAATGCACCGGAAACAATTAAATTTTTTCAGACGGTTCAAAATAAACTTGAATACGCTATAACTGGTAATACCGCAGCCGAATTAATAAAAACACGAGCTAATGCCGAATTGCCTAACATGAATTTAAAAACTTTTAAGAATGTAAAAAAGGGTGGCGATATTCAGAAAGCAGATGTTACCGTTGCTAAAAATTATTTAGAAGAAAATGAATTAAAAGAACTAAATGGTGTTGTTACTATGTTTCTTGACTACGCAGAAAATCAAGCACAGCGTAACAGGCTTATGAAGATGCAGAATTGGCTTGATAGGCTTGATGCTTTTTTACGTTTCAATGAGTACAAGGTTTTAGATAATGCAGGAAGTGTTAGAAAGGATGTTGCCGATAAGTTTGCAGAAAAAGAATATACAAAGTATAAAATAATTAAACAAAACGATAAGGCTATTGATTTTAATAATGCTGTTAAAGTGATAAGTTCTACAGGTCATTTACCAATTGAACAAAATGAAAAAAAAAAGCAGGTGAATAAGTTTGACCAACAATTAAAGGGCTTATTAAATACACCACCACCCCAAAAGGATAAATAAAAGCGGAGAGAGAGGGATTCGAACCCCCGGAAACTTG
>JBKJMZ010000155.1:0-19765 GCA_046596255.1 Ferruginibacter sp.
GTAATTTTTTTATCGTAACCGGTTTTAGTTGCTTTGGCAAAATGAATTTCTTTATCATGCACTTTATTTACAAACCAACCGGCATTAGTTTGTAGTTTGATGTTTATGGTTTGTTGTTGGGGAGCAGGCGGCTGGTTGATAATAAAATTTTGCCTTACGCCTTCTTTGTTATTTATGTATTCAACTGTAAAATTATTGTTGTGGTTAAACTGAATGGTTTTGCCAAATTGGGTAACAGCCGCATTTGCAGTTGGGGAATAAATTTTTTGTTTACCGGAATAAACTCCCATTAATGTCAGGTTCAGCCTCCATTTATCGGCGCTATCGTTGCGTGGCAGTAATGTAAATTTATCAGCAGCATAAAATGCCCGTAAATTATTTTTCCGGTTGGGCGATGCATAAGTTTTGGAAGCTTCATCATATTTAATTTCGTATTCACTTTCTTCAATTCCTTTCAATACTTGAGCATACCAGTTGGTTTGTTTTAAGGAAGTTGTGTCAGTAGCTATATTTTTTTGTTTGCCGGTTTCCCAAAAAGGAACTGCCGCAATGGAGTTTACTTTTTTGTGTTTGTTTAAACCAGAAAAATTAAAATCCGAATCCTGAATTTTTAATTTCCCCGAAGAAATAAAATCATTTTTACAGGGGTTAATAATTGGAAAAATAAGTAAACAGATCAATATAAACTTATACTGCATAACGATTGTATTTAGTTAAAAAACTGACATCGTAAAATAGAGTTTTTTAAAAGCGGGGCAATACCAATAAATTGGTATATATCAACTATTTGAAACCACATTTTTATTTTCAGTATAAACCCAATAGAGTTCTGCAAACAATCTTCAGTCATCCTTTCTCCAAATTACCAACTCCTATTTCCTGTTTTTCCCTTCATTTTCCCTATTTTTGCCGTCCAAAAATCAGAACAAATATTACTTATGGACAATTTGATTTATGTTATCCCGGCAATGGGCATCGTAGGCCTTTTATACACATTTATAAAGTTTGCATGGGTTTCAAAACAGGATGCAGGTAACGACCGCATGAAAGAGATCAGCAATTATATTGCTGAAGGTGCAATGGCTTTCTTAAAAGCCGAGTACAAGATCCTCACTTATTTCGTGATCATCGGCGCCTTATTACTGGGCGTTATGGGTTACACCAATTCCAACAGTCACTGGAGTATTGCTGTTGCTTTTGTTATCGGTGCTTTCTTTAGCGCCCTGGCCGGTTTTATCGGTATGAAAGTGGCTACCAAGGCCAATGTACGTACTGCACAGGCAGCCCGTACCAGTTTATCAAAAGCGCTTAAAGTTTCTTTTACCGGTGGTAGTGTAATGGGACTGGGTGTTGCAGGTTTAGCGGTATTAGGCCTGGGTGGTTTATTCATTGTATTGAAAATGATCTTTGCTCCGCATGCCGCTGTTGACAGTCATGAGATGGAGCGTACGATAGAGATTTTGACCGGCTTTTCTTTAGGTGCCGAGTCAATAGCTTTATTTGCACGTGTTGGTGGTGGTATCTATACCAAGGCCGCCGACGTTGGTGCCGACCTGGTAGGTAAAGTAGAAGCAGGAATTCCTGAAGATGATCCACGCAACCCTGCAACCATTGCAGATAACGTAGGTGATAATGTAGGTGATGTTGCCGGTATGGGTGCCGATCTTTTTGGCTCTTATGTAGCAACGGTTTTGGCAACAATGGTTTTAGGTAGAGAAACAGATGCTATGACAGATGCATATGGTGGCATGTCTCCTATTCTTTTACCAATGCTAATTGCAGCCATGGGTATCTTATTTTCTATTGTAGGAACATGGTTTGTACGCATCAGCGAAAGCGCTGGCTTAAGCACACAAAAAGTACAGAACGCTTTAAATATGGGTAACTATGGTTCAATTGTTTTAACAGCAGTTGCTTCTTATTTCCTGGTTGATTTTTTAATGCCTGAATCTATGGAGCTCCGTGGTTTTACATTTACTAAGCTTGATGTTTTTGGAGCAATTATGGTTGGTTTGATAGTAGGTACATTGATGAGTATGATCACTGAATATTACACTGCCATGGGCAAGCGCCCCGTGAAATCGATCATCCGTCAGTCGGGTACGGGTCATGCTACCAATATCATTGCAGGTTTGGCAATGGGTATGGAAAGTACTTTTTTACCGATTCTTGTTTTAGCTTCCGGTATATATATGAGTTATTGGTTTGCCGGTTTATACGGTGTGGCTATTGCCGCAGCAGGTATGATGGCTACCACAGCTATGCAGTTAGCGATAGATGCTTTTGGCCCAATTGCAGATAATGCAGGTGGTATTGCCGAGATGAGTGAACTGCCAAAAGAAGTTCGTGAAAAAACAGATATACTTGATGCGGTTGGTAATACAACGGCAGCAACCGGTAAAGGATTTGCAATAGCTTCTGCAGCCTTAACAGCGCTTGCTTTATTTGCTGCATTCGTTGGTATCAGCGGTATTGAAGGTATCGACATTTACAAAGCACCCGTATTAGCAGGTTTATTTGTGGGTGGTATGATCCCCTTCATTTTCTCTTCTCTCGCTATTCGTGCAGTTGGTGAAGCCGCTATGGCGATGGTTGAAGAAGTGAGAAGGCAGTTTCGTACCATTCCCGGTATCATGGAAGGTACAGGCAAGCCTGAATATGATAAGTGTGTTGCCATTTCTACAGAAGCTTCATTAAAGAAAATGATGTTGCCTGGTGCAATAGCTTTATTATCTCCACTGATCGTAGGATTTTCTTTTGGACCTGAAGTGCTGGGTGGTTTTTTAGCCGGTGCTACAGTAAGTGGTGTATTAATGGGAATGTTCATGAACAACGCAGGGGGTGCATGGGATAATGCTAAAAAATCTTTTGAAACAGGTGTTGAGATCAACGGCGAAATGTTCTACAAAAAATCAGAACCACACAAGGCTTCTGTAACAGGAGATACTGTTGGTGATCCTTTTAAAGATACTTCAGGACCTTCTATGAATATCCTGATCAAACTGATGTCGATCGTTTCTTTGGTTATTGCTCCTACGCTTGCAGTAATGTTTGGTACAGCAGCGCCGAAGCATGTAATGGAATCACAGAAAGAAGTTTCTATCAGCAGAACGGATAGCACAAATACAACCAGCCTTACAGTAACTGCCAATGCTGATGCATTGAAGCAGCCAACTGATAACCTGGTTAATGCTTTGGTCGCAGATAAATTGATTGAAAAAGATAACTATTCGTTGCAGTTAAAAGCGGGTAAGTTGATCGTGAATGATAAAGAGCAGCCTGAAGAAGTGAATGCTAAATACAGTTCATTGATCGAAGCTCTGAAAGGAGCGGAACTGAATATCAGGAATTCCAATAAATCCTCATAAATCCGGAAACAGTAATAATTTTAAAATATCCCGGTTGCTTTGCAGCCGGGTTTTTTATAAGCAGGAATCTCTCAGCATCTTCATATAAACAGTTCCCTTCTCCCTTGCGAAATTTATATTCCGTTCCGGGATGTTCTCAGGGTGCTTATAACTTTCTAAAGCTTTATCAATACTCGATTCCCGCAATAGATGCAGCATGGGATAAACCGACCTGTTCGTATAATCAGCAGCATCTTCTGTTGTACTATCTGCAAAGCAATAAAGTGGGTGAAAACTTGCTAACTGGTAAATACCATTGTATCCTTTTTCTTTCAATAGTTCTTCAGCTATGGAAACAAGGTCAAGATAATCATTAAAATTGTTAACTGCATTTGGTAGGATGACAAAACTCGTTTCTATATTATCATCATTATCCAGCCGCTCTACTTCTGTTAAAAAAGATTCGAGGCAGGTGGACATTTTTGTTGCAGCCTCCACTTTATAATGTACAGCTTCCTGTTTTATAACACGTGCTGCAAAAGGACAAAAGTTACAGCCGATCACTACTTCATTGATCCATTTTTTTGTTTGGGCAATTACCTGTTCATTTATTTCCATCGTTGTGCCCAGGCAGTGTTTATAAAAAAACAAGATAAAATGAAAGCGATATTCTTTTTTATGGCCATTGTTTTATTTCAAATAGAAAGGTACGGCTTGCTTTTTAAATGGCTGACCGCTTAAATAATTCAGATCCAAAAAACTCCACCAGATTTTTTCTGGTTATTTAGATACTGTACTGTTTTGAGCATAAAATTGTTTTTCTTTGCAGCAATTATGTCCCTGTATATTACTTCTTTAAACTCCGGCAGCAATGGCAATTGTTATTATGTAGGCAATAATACAGATGCTGTGCTTATTGATGCCGGACTATCCTGCAGGGAAACAGAAAAACGCATGCATACCCTAGGACTGGGCATGAACCTGATAAAAGCAATTTTTGTTTCGCATGAGCATGGAGACCATATCAAAGGTGTAACAACACTTGCCAATAAATATAAGCTACCTGTTTATATAACAGAAAAAACAGCCATGCACGGGCCAAGAATGATCAGTCATATAGCCAAAAGATTTACTGCAAAAGAAACGATCAATATAGGTTCCTTATCGGTAATACCTTTTACCAAATTCCACGATGCTTCAGATCCGCATAGTTTTATTATCAGTTACAATGGTATTAACGTGGGTGTGCTCACCGATATCGGCAAAGTATGTGCAGAAGTGATCCATTATTTCAAACAATGCCATGCGGTTTTCCTGGAATCAAATTATGATGAATTGATGCTTGAGAATGGCCGCTACCCCATTTATCTAAAGAACCGCATTCGCGGAGGGCTGGGGCATTTATCTAATAAAGAGGCGCTGGAACTTTTTACAACACACCGCTCCCCTGCTTTATCGCATCTTTTACTGGCGCATTTATCACAAGAGAACAATTCGCCCGAAATGGCAGCGGGATTATTTGAGCCGCATGCTAATGGCACAAGGATCGTAGTGGCATCCAGGTTTCAATCCACCGAAGTCTTCACAGTTAGCATGGGAACCTTAACTGAACCCATAGCAAAGCCGCATTACAGCAAACCTATGCAATTGGGCTTATTCAATTAAAATACCCCAAGTCTTATTTTTAATGCAGCTGTTTTTAAAATCATGCTGTTGTACCTTTGCAATGAGGTTTAGAAAATTTAGAAAAACGTTTAGAGGGTGTAGCTGATTTAGGCAAGTGCGGCGACCACCTAAACTTTCCCCACAGGGGTTCTGCGGATAAACTTCCTAAACTTTCCTAACCTTCCTAACAAAAAGTATATATCACAATGGAATTCATAAATTATTATAAGATATTGGGCGTTGAAAAAAATGCATCGGATGAGGATATCAAAAAGGAATACCGTAAGCTTGCCAGGAAAATGCACCCTGACCTTAACCCTAATGATAAAGAAGCCCACCAGAAGTTTCAACAGATCAACGAGGCCAATGAAGTGTTGAGTGATCCTGAAAAAAGGAAAAAATATGATTCTTACGGAAAAGAATGGCAGCAAGCCGATCAATTTGAACAGCAAAAAAGATCAGGAGGCCGGACACAACAAAACCGCAGCCAGCAATTCTATGGAGAGGAAACTGATTTCTCCAGCTTTTTCGATTCCATGTTTGGCAACAGTGGCCGGAGCCAGGCTAAATTTCGTGGTCAGGATTACAACGCAGCGTTAAGATTGAATTTAACGGATGCACTTCATACCCACCAGCAAACACTTGCCGTTAATGAAAAAAATATAAGGATCACAATTCCCGCAGGCATAGAGCATGGGCAGGTGATAAAACTGAAAGGCTATGGCGCACCCGGTGTAAATGGCGGCCCTGCGGGCGACCTGTATATAACTTTCTCATTAACGCCCCACCCTGTTTTCAAACGCCTGGGTAATGACCTGTATACCGGTTCTGCAATTGACCTGTATACTGCGGTGCTTGGCGGGGAAACCACCATTGAAACATTGAATGGGAAAGTAAAACTACCGGTTAAAGCGGGAACACAGCCAGGCACTAAGATCAGGCTTAAAGGCAAGGGTTTCCCGGTATATAAAAAAGAAGGTGAATTTGGAGACTTGTACGTGACATATGAGCTTGCATTGCCAACGAACCTTACTGAAGAGCAAAAGAAATTATTTACTGAATTGTCAAAACTTAAATAATAAGTTATGCAAACTACAGAAATGATCATTGTCAGTGAATTTTGCACGCATCATCAAATTGACATTGCTTTTATTAATGCTTTAAGGGATTCGGGTCTGGTAGAAGTATATACCTCTGAAGAACAATTATGCATGTCGCAGGAGCAACTTCCCAACCTTGAAAAAATGGTAAGGTTGTATGAAATGGATATTAACCTGGAAGGTATTGAAACCATTACTTACCTGCTTGAGCGTATGAAGGAAATGCAGCAACAGATAAGCATACTTAACAGCAGGCTAAACCTGTATGAGCAAATATAATACCCGGCCTCAATTCTAAATCCATGATGTGATCAACAGCCTGCTAGCGCTTTTTAAGGAATACCAGCAACTTGCAATTATCATCAGTATTGGTATCAGCATTCTCATTGCTGTTCTGGGCGTAGTGCCAAGTGTATTCATAACAGCAGCTAATATTTTATTCTTTGGTTTCTGGAATGGTACATTGATCTCCTTTATAGGTGAAGCTGCAGGTGCCGGTATTGCATTCCTATTATACCGCAAAGGGTTTAAAAGATCGGTTATAAAGGGGATCCACAAATATCCTAAAGTGCAACGCCTGTTAAATGCTGAAGGAAAAGAGGCATTTTATTTAGTTTTTGCATTAAGGCTAATTCCATTTGTACCGTCGGGGCTTATTACTTTTGCGGGAGCAGTTGGCAAGATCAGCTTCGGTACATTTATTAGTGCAAGCTCGCTGGGTAAATTGCCTGCATTATTGATTGAAGCATATTCGGTATATAAGGTCACCCAATTTGGCTGGCAGGGAAAGTTGATATTATTGATCATTGCGGTATCGATGCTTTATTGGTTACTCCGAAAAAAGAAAGCAGCTTAATTTATTCCACGAACTTTTTCCCCTTTGCCATTATTAAAAAAACAATGGCTGTTACAAATCCCATAATTATAAAACCAACTATCCACAGCGCTTTTTCACCATCACTTACATTTTTATTCCTGGCTACATGCACGATGCCCAGTATGCGATATACCAGGCTCGTAATGATCATTACAGCACACGAGATAATTACAGCGGGTGTAAAGATACCTGCCAGCACATCCACCGGGTTGGGGCTATAAGGTCGCTTCTCCTGGAATGAAAAAGCGAAACCAAAAATGGCCTGGAAATAAAAAATAATGAAAACAACCAGGGCAATAGCAGAGAGTACAAAAACGGTAAGAAAAGTATTATATTTAGTCATGGCTTTTTTTCTTTAAAACTACACTTTAGTTTTTGGATAAGGAAGCCGCATACAAATGGGTATAAATAATGAGGAACAAGTTTGGCCCGAAGATATTTTTTCATCATGCTGCAGTTAATCACTACCACCCTAATAATACAGCACACATCTTTAAAATAAACCGCTATCCTATTTTTGCCGCTTGTCGCCACGTTGCCATTCTATATCTTGCAGTATGATCAGGGCTGCCCTCCTTTTTATCTTACTTTTTATCCTCGCTATACCCGCTTTTGCCCATGGGGATACGGTAATTCCTAAAAAAAGATATGATACCAGGCGCCTATCAGGTGCTGCTATTGTATTGGACGGTATCCCTAACGAAGCTGCATGGAATATTGTAGAATGGGGAGGTGATTTTATACAATACCAGCCAAACGAGGGTAAGTCACCCTCCCAGCCTACCCGGTTCAAGATCCTGTTCGATGATAAATTTCTCTATGTTGCTTACAATTGTCTTGACAATGAACCGGCTTTGATTGAAAAAAGAATGGGCCGGCGTGATGCCTTCCCCGGAGATTTTGTTGCGATCAATATCGACAGCTATCATGACCTGCGTACCGCATTCTCATTCACCATATCCGTTTCAGGTGTACGGGGCGACGAGATTGTAAGCAATAATGGGAGTAACTGGGATGCTAGCTGGAACCCGATCTGGTTTGCAAAAACAGCGGTGAATAAAGATGGCTGGACAGCGGAAATCAAGATCCCTTTAAGCCAGCTCCGTTATGGCAATGAAAAAGATAAGGTCTGGGGCATACAGGTATTGAGAAAGTTATTTCGCAAAGAAGAAAGATCTTTCTGGCAATTCATTCCGCAAAGTGGAGGTGTATGGGTAAGCAGTTTTGGTGAACTGCATGGATTGAAAGATATTCCTTTTCACCGCCAGGTAGAGATAGCACCATATGTTACAGCGCAAACTGCTACTTATAAAAAACAGCCGGGCAATCCTTTTGCCGATGGTACAGATCACAAGGTAACTGGCGGTATAGACGGAAAGGTTGCAGTAACCAATGACCTTATTCTGGACTTTACCATCAATCCTGATTTTGGACAGGTAGAAGCTGATCCGTCGCAGGTACGTATTGATGGTTTCCAGAATTTTTTTGGCGAACAGCGGCCATTCTTTATAGAGAGCAGGAACATTTTTGAGTACCAGCTTACCGGGGCAATAGCAGGTGATAATTTTAATTCCGATCTTCTATTTTATTCACGCCGAATAGGCAGTTCACCGCATGGATTTGCCAATACCACAAGCGGCGAATATGTAAAACATCCTCAGAACACCAGCATACTTGGAGCTGCCAAGTTCAGCGGCAAAACAAAAAAAGGATGGAGCATTGGAATATTAGAAAGTGTTACCGAGCGTGAAAAAGCGGAAGTTGATGATAATGGCAAACGTAGAAAAGAACTGGTAGAACCTTTTACCAATTATTTTGTGGGCAGGCTTCAAAAAGATATAAATGAAGGCAATACCATCATCGGTGGCATTTTCACTGCAGTGAACAGGGAGCATGGCCTGGATAATATTCTGCACCGCAGTGCTTACTCGGCCGGCCTCGATTTTTTACATTACTGGAAAAACCGCAGCTGGTATATAAGGGGTAATGTAGTGTTTAGTAAAGTACAGGGAACCAAGGGGGTAATACTCAAAACACAAACAGCATTCGAACATTTATTTCAGCGGCCCGGTGCTACAGCGTTTAAATTGGACTCAAACCGTACTTCTTTAACAGGTACCGGTGGTACAATACGTTTTGGTAAATCGGGAGGAAAAGCCGGTAAGTTAGGACAGGTTTTTAGATTTGAGACCGGCGTCACCTACCGTTCGCCTGAACTTGAGCTAAATGATATCGGTTTTATGCTTACCACAAACGAGATCAATCATTTTACCTATGCCGGGGTTAATTACCAACAGGCCTTCTCCATTTTCCGGAATGCAAGGATAAACTATAATCATTGGCTACGATGGGATTTTGGAGGTAAACTGATGTATGTTCAGTTTAATGCCAATACCGGTGCCTCTTTCAATAACAACTGGCAGGTGCATACAGCCCTTACCTGTAATCCTTATGATGTATCCAATAATGCTTTAAGAGGATCATATGCTTTACGCAAACCTGGTGGGCTTGGCTGGAGTTTCAATGCTAATAGTGATCCAAGGAAGAAATTCTGGGTGAGTGTCAATTTCTTTAAATTCTGGGGCGAAGAGCGTTCGATCCGTTTTACCAACCGCGGTATCACTTTTAATGTAGTGCCAATCAATTCGCTCAGTATAAGCCTTAGTGCCAATTATGATAATAACCTGCGTATGCAGGACCAGTTTGTAAGCAACGTTAAATACAATAATGGTACACGTACCATTGTTGCAGGTGTACAACAAAAAACCCTTCGTTTTACCGGCAGGCTCAATTATAACCTTACACCTGATCTCACCATACAGTATTATGGGCAGCCTTATCTTACCAGGCCAACCTATGAGAATTTTTCTTACGTAGTAGACCCACTTGCCCCTAAATATAACAATCGTTTTGTGAGTTATTCTCCAACACAGATAAGCCTTAACAATGGTACGTATTCAGTTGATGAGAACAGGGATGGCACTATAGATTATAGTTTTGGTAAACCTGATTTTAATTTTGTGCAGTTCCGATCTAACATGGTGGTAAGATGGGAATACAGACCGGGATCAGAATTATTCCTGGTATGGTCGCAGGGAAATACACCCGATGCTTATGCTGATCTTACAACACCTGTTTTCAACAGTTTATTCGATAATGCCTTTGGTGGAGGTAATGCAAGAAATATCTTCCTGGTAAAATGGACCTACAGGTTCCTGAAATAAAATAGCTGGTAGTTTAGTTTTAAAAAAGAGTGATTATAATCCGTCATTCTTTTTCATTTCAAATGATCCCGTGTCAGGTTATAATTTCAATAACATATTCCATATTATTAATTTCAGCTGCATCCTTTACTTTTAATCCCATGAGTTTTTGTCCTAAAGGAGATTGAGGCGATAAAGCGATTACGTGGATATCAGCTATCGTTGCTTTACCTGCTGCAATACTTACGAAAAGCCATCCCCTGTTTGTCTTTATCAAACTTCCATTCACCACCATATTTGCCGTAATTGCAGGGTCTATCTTTTCCAGCGCAGTTTTTTGATTTAATACTTCCTGTAACTGGGCACGTTTGTTTGCCTGTTCGATCTGCAGCATGGCCAATGCAGTCTCATGTTTATCACCTGCAGTGCTCTTGGTTTCATTGCTGCCGCTCTCTTTCAGATCGGCCAGGACCTGTTGCAGCATTTTCACTTTTTCATCAATTAACTGCAGGTAATGATCATAAATTTTTTGTTTAAGATCCATAAGTTCATTCTTCATTTTCTTTGGGTAGCTGCTCATTCAATTTCAGTTCACTGATATCCATTTCCCTTTCGATCTGCCGCAATACTGCATCGCTGAAGTTGCCATCTTTATGCAGCTTGATCAATAAAGTCCGCTGAAATTTATTGATCTCCAGTTTTGCCTGCAGCATATTATCCGGTGCCGGCAGTGAAGGTTCTCGGTTATTTAGTTTTGCTTTTTTATGAAGCCTGATCTCTTTGGTAAGTTTACGGATATACTGGTTGTATTGTTCAATTAGTTGCTCCTGCAGTTTAGTGTCGCCGGGTACAGGAAAATCCTTTTCAATAAAATCAAGTGTACTGTTGGCGATGTGTAGCTGCACTTCTTTTTCCTCCTCTGCTGTAGTATCATATGATTTTATTTTAAGCCAGCGGATGAGCAATGGCAATGATAAACCCTGCACAACCAGTGTTACAAAGATCACCACGAATGCTAAAAAAATGATGGATGATCTTTTGGGAAACAGTGAGCCATCTTCTAAAAACAAAGGCAGGGCCAATGCTGCGGCCAGCGATATCACGCCGCGTGTTCCTGTCCAGGCCACTACCAGCACATTCTTCCATGTGTTAGTAGGATCGTTGGCTTCATCCTCCGGGGTTTTCTTATAAAAGATATTATGCCAGGATGTTCCCGTGAATACCCATATAATGCGAACGATCATGGTAACCAGGCTGATGACGAGGCCATAACCCAGTAGTTTAAAAAATGGGTAATTACCAAGGTCATTAATTATTAATGGAAGTTGGAGCCCTATCATGATAAAAACAAAACCATGTAATAAAAAAATAATGGTATCCCAGATCACCCTGGCCCGCATTCTTGCCTGGTATGAAAACACTTCGGGTGATCTCCAGGATATAAGCAGGCCTGTACTCACTACAGCAAGCACGCCCGACATATGAAAATGTTCTGCCGCCAGGTAAGAGACAAAGGGAGCCAGCAAAGTAAGGCTGGTTTCCACCACGGGATTGTTCTCAATTTTTTTATGTGCCCAGATGAACAGATACCCGGTAGCAATACCAATTGCAATACCTACGCCTGCAACCAATAAGAATTGCAATCCTGCCTTCCAGAAAACAAATGTGCCTGTTGTTACTGCAAGTACCGCATAACGATATGCGATCAAAGCTGAGGCATCATTCACCAGGCTTTCACCCTCCAGAATAGTGACCACTTTTTTATTAAGCCCCAATCCCTTTATAATGCCCGATGCAGCAACAGCATCCGGTGGAGATACAACTGCGCCCAATACAAAAGCAAGCGGCCAGCTAAAACCCGGTATCAGGTAATGTGCAGTAACAGCTACTGCCACGGTGGTAAAAAACACCAGGGTTATGGCCAACGCAGATATGGGCCTGATTGAAGTCCTGAATTCATGCCAGGATGTTTTTGATGCACCATCATATAATAAGGGTGGAAGTAAAACCAGGAATACCACATCAGGATTCATTTCCAGGTCGGGCAGGAACGGAACAAAACCGATGATGAGGCCTGCAAATACCAATAGTATGGGAAACGGTAGTTTTCTTTTATTGACTATCGCTGTAAGGCTGATCAAAATGGCCATTATGATCACTACAATTTTGAAATTCTCCATACTATCTCAATCTACGATTAAAGCTTAAATTTTACGGATTGACCAGTTACTTTTTAAAACTCCACTATTTGTAACAGGTATCATGCCATTTAAAATTGATGAATATTCCGCGTTCCGTAGGAACGCATTGTGCAACATTAAATCTTTGTGGTTTGCACAAAACGTTCCTACGGAACGAAAGCATGTCTTTTTGTTCTACTTATTCTACCTATAAAATGTTCCTAAAGGAACAAAATGATTGCTTCAATATTTATAAATGTATACAGCATGCTCTTGATTTTGCTTAACAGTTAATAGATAAAACACTCCTGTTTTTGCCGAACAATAGCAATCACCTGGATTAGGTTGTTTTGTTCCAGCGGAACAATTTAAGGGTAGAAAAAATATTGCGGGGATGGGAGCGTTCCGTAGGAACGCATTGTGCTAGTTTAAAAATTTGAGATAGTATAAAACGTTCCTACGGAACGTAAGCACATCCTTTTTTTCTACTTCTTCTACCTATCGGTATCATGCACCGCATGCACCATGCTTATACCGATAATAGCTAGTTAAAACACAGGTCAGGAACAGGCGAAAACTTAATATCCCTGGTCGTATAATTTTAGTAACTTTAATGAAAATCTATCATCATGAACATACCTGTACTAGCTGGCGTTGGAATGATCTTTTTGGTAATGATCGTGTTCCTGGTCATTCGTAACAAAAAAGACAAAAAAGAACTGGAAGAAAACCTGAACAATGATTTTCATAAAAAAGAGGACCAGGAGAATGAAGTGGATACCGATAAAGCAAAAGATTAAAAAGCCAACATAAAAGTTGGCTTTTTTTAATACTGTGTCAGGGTGTTTATTAGTTTTTAAAAAGATAAAAGATACCTGCCTGGAATCCCCTGTTGGTGGAATTTACAGGGCTGTTCTTACTGATATCGGATAATCCAACATTAAACCGGGCATCAAACCCTAAACCCGAATTGGGAATTAAATAACTGCCGCCTGCTGATAAAGCAAAGTCAACTTTGTTATAATCATCCCTGATAGGCTGCTTTAAGTTATTAGCACGGGAAACCGCATGCACTAAAAAACCCACCTGCGGCCCGGCCTGTACCCTTAACCCGTTGGCAAACATGTATTGAGCCAGAACCGGTACATTCACATAACTCAGATTATACCTTGTTTCTGTTCCGGGATTCCTGAATTTAGCACCCTGTGTTGAAAAAACAATTTCAGGCTGTACCGCAAAATGATCCGTGAGGTGTATATGGCTTAATACTCCTGCGTGAACTCCGGGACCAGGATTATAATACGTGCCATTACTGTGGTGGATATTATAAACATTCAACCCACCTTTAACTCCAAAACTTGCATGTTGTGCTTTTGCAGTGCCTGCCAAACAGACCAGGCCAATTACTGCACAAATAATTGTTTTCATAATTGATCAGATTTAAAATAAGTTTTCAAATGGTTTCAAATTGTCATTAACCTCCGCCTGGCTTAGGCGGTCTTGGTGGCCTCGGCGGTGGAGGGGGTAATGGGGGTAATGGTGGCTTAGGTAAACTCTTAATTACCTCTCTGGGTGTAGGGGGTCTTGAAGGTGGTGGCGGTGGTGCCGGTACTACTACATCCCTCCTGTCTACCTCTTTTCTTTCAATACTTTTTTCATTTACAGTTTTACCATCAACTGTTGTTTTATCTTCATTGGTGCATGCAACGGCACCAAGTAAAACTGCCAATGACAAAAAATGAATGCTCTTTTTCATAAAAAGAATTTAGTTAAATAATTGTGCTTCAGGTATATATAAAATCCCTGTAAAACACTTATACAGCGTATGTTTCAATTACCGTGCCTTAATTCAAAATAAGAAGTATTTTTCTTATTATTCTTTTCTTTTAATTGGGGTCTCCTGTACATTTTATTCTACAACAATCAACATAAATTGAAGTATAACCCTTACTGGCATAGGAATTGAAAAGTTAATAGTAGTTGCATGTAACAAAATAATTTAGCGTATTCTTTTTAAACGTAAATCAGCAGAATTAAAAATTATTCACGTTTAAAATCAAACAATATGAAAACGAAAATCTTAAATTTATTTTTTACAGGAATGGTCATCTGCGGTGCAGTAATAAGTGGATGCAGTAAAAATGAATCTATCAACGAATTAAAAGATAACCCACAGCTTTTGTCAGCAAGATCAGGGGAAACTAATCAAATATCAAGTGATATCAGCTTATTGAATCATGACCTTGGTTATACCTTACGCCAGTGATAATGGAGCAAATATAACCTCCGAGTTCAAAGACTTTACATTCCATAACCAGGGAACACCGCCTTCATGCCAGGCAAATGTGTGGAATGATCTGCTTGCGCAAACTGGTAACTGGACACTTGGAACAGGCGATGGTTCTATCACATTAAAGTATCCAACCGGCATTTTCACACAGCTTGCTTTTTTAAACAGAACATGGACAATCGGTGAAAGCAGTACAACAGTTACCCGGCTATATGATAATGGAGACGAAGTGCATCTTGTTGTAAAAAAATAATAAGGATCTACCAACACTTACAACGTCGTGTATCTGCTGCGGCGTTGTATTTTAAGTTTTATTTTAAAATAAAACTTAATCCAATTCTTCCCATTAGAGCTTTGTTGAATTATGAAAAGGCTGTTGTTGATTAGTTTATTAGCTTTTATTTTTACCCACTTCACAAAAATTGAACAAAGTGAAGAGTGTAGCATATAAATAAACAAGGAAGGGCCCGTGCTGGTTTCACGGAATATTAACCGGTATGTTAGTGCAGTAAATGAAATGGCTGATATTCCCTGTTCCTTGTTTAAATTCCCCTGGTACTTTTTTTATCATGCATCAGGTGGTAGTTTGTTTCTTTTGTACTTTAATAACAACAGTTAAGGCTTCCCCGTAAAATTCACTTCCGATTTACATTTTTCTTTTCTATTTTGTTGTTCTAAATCAAAACTAATTGTATGAAAAGAACGATCATCGGCGCCATCTTTGGCGGCATTATTATTTTTGCATGGCAGTTTTTATCATGGGGACCATTGAACCTTCATGCGGCCCAACAAAAATACACACCCAAACAGGATACTATCCTGGCATACCTCGATACACAATTCGCAGAAGATGGTGCTTACTTTATGCCCACATTTGCTCCCGGCACTACTAACGATGAAATGGAAAAGCAAATGAAAATGATGGAAGGTAAACCGTTTGCACAGGTTATTTACCGAAGATCTATGCCCGGTATAGACAAAATGTTTATGAATATGGGCCGGGGATTAGTGGTGAACATATTCATGGTATGGCTGCTTTGCTGGTTGCTGATGAAAATACCGGTAAGGTCATTTTCTACCGTATTCCTCGGTTCAATTGGTACCGGTATAATTGTATTCCTGAATGCGCCATATACCATGCATATATGGTATGGCAGTTTTGACCTTATGGCACATTTTATAGATGTACTGGTTGAATGGGGTATTACAGGCCTTTGGCTTGGTTGGTGGCTTACCAGGGGAAAGAACTAAGATCTTGTTTTACAAAATCAAACAGGCGCTTTTTTGCTACCTGCTTTTATTCTTTATGGCTTCGGAACATGCTCAACAGCATTAGATAATTGGGTATTTTTTGCATCATTGATTACCTGTTGGTAATTCATTTTGTTAATTAAAAGCTACTGGATAAACTTTTGTTTAATTTGTACTTCTATATTGTATCAAAATCACGCATTATGTATCGGTTCATTATAGCGATCCTGTTTATAGCCATGGCAACTACGGGTGCCCGTGCTCAAAAGATATACAGCTACCCTGTTATAGTATCCTTCAATAGTATGTGTTGCGGTGTACCCGACAGCCGCCCGGTAATGAAACTGGTACGCAGTTTTAAAAAGCAGTATAAAATAAGGCGCATTGCGGTTGACAGCATTGGCCCCATGGGTAAAGAGGGCGAATACTACCTGGCATTCCGCTTAAAAGAAATGACGCAGGCACAAAAGATAAAATTCATCGGGCAACTGAAGAAAATAGTACCTACCATGGTTGACCGGGGATCGGCAGATATTAAAGAAAATACGACCATTAATAAGAGCGATCTTTCTTCAAGAGCGGGTATTACTACGATAAAGCTATAGAATAGTGTTGCCTGCGTATTGATACTTATTAATTTATTCTTAAGCGCATTAACATTATTTATCTTAGTACAAATTAACCAAAGATGAAACTTATACTTTGCATTAGTACATGCTTTTTAATTATTTCCTGTGGCAGTTCTACGCTGGTTAAGAACATTGATGGCAGTGATCGTGTTGCGGTACGGTTTAATCACCCCGGGACCGATTCTATTATTAAAGTGGTTGAAGCAACTCAATCACATGCGATAGAGAAACTCGTTAGGTTTGCTGATGGCAACGAAACGGAGCAATTCAAGTGTGGCTATGATGGTAATATGATGTTTTACAAAAATGGTAAGCTTACAGGAGATATCACTTTTAATTATACTGCAGATGGTTGCCATCATTTTTTACATATGGCTGATGGTAAACTTACCGCAACAGCTATGAGCAATGAAGCGGCTGATTTTTTAAGGAGCCTTGCAAATGGGTTAAAATAAATTGATGGATCATATCTTCTTCAGCCATAATTTAGCATCTTCGGTATTATCAAAGAAATTAATGACCAGTTTATCCTTATCAACTTTATAAGAAATATGCTTTACAGCAACTTTATTAAAATAACTCCCGGGTCTGATGATGTAGTGAATGTATTTTATTTTTTGCGACCAACAAATCTAATTACAGATCCAAGCCCATCATGGTATGCACCTTCTTTAAGCTCTACGGCTGCTTCTTTTAATTCCAGGATTTCATAGCCCGGAAAATCTTTTTGTATTTCTTCAATGGAAAATAACATATCGATCTCTTTAGGGCCACCAACTTTTTCATTCCTCGCAATGTAGTCAATATGATTTTTACTGAAAGCTTCAAGGATGACTGTCCCCTCTTTTTTTAAATAACTGTCAAGTACCCGGTGATACTTTGACTTGATGGCTGCCGGGAAATGTGCATAGATCAGTCCAATAGCATCAAACTCCCCTGCCTGATAACCCAGGCTTTCTAATTCACCTAGCCGGTAATCAATGGTTACATCATTTTTTGCTGCGAGTAGTGCAGCTTTTCGTTTTCCTTCAGCACTGATATCAAAAGCATCCACCTCCCAACCCAGCCTGGCAGCAAATACTGCATTACGACCCTCTCCCTCTGCGGCAAAAAGTATTTTTCCTGCCGGCAATTGTATTAACTGTTCCTTCAAATAAATATTAGGCTCTTTGCCATAAGCAAACGCGTCTTTACTAAACCTTTCATTCCATATATTTGTCCAGTTGTCATTCATAATAGAATTCATTTAAAGATATTTAATTTCAAAGTGTTTACTGGCCAATTACCGACATCACCTCAGAAGGATTATACTTCCTTTTTTAAAAACATTGCCGCAAAGGGTTATTGCTTTTATAAAATAAATATAAATACCCGGCTCAGCAGGTTGTCCTTTATAATAACCTTTCCAGCAATCGGAAGTATTCCTTGTTTCAAAAACAATATTTCCGTAGCGGTTATAAATAAAAAACTCCAGGTCCTGTACATCCCGGTAATATTGTATCCCAATACAATCATTGATGCCATCGCCATTTGGTGTAAAACTGTTTGGTACCAGGATACCATTGTTCCCAAAATATACAACAAGGTTTATGCTGTCGGTATTTACACAGCCGTTGTTATCTACCCCGGTTACATAATAGTTTGTGGTTGAAACAGGATTTGCAATTGGGTTGGCAATATTGCTGTTGCTAAGTGCAAATGCCGGCGTCCATGCGTAGGTTAATGCACCATTTGCATTCAACTGTGCAAATGGTTTATTGCAATTAATATCATTGCTTTTTGTAGCATTGATAAACGGCAGTGGAAAGACGGTCACATTAACAACAAAACTGCTGTCGTAATTACAGGCATTGTCTTTTATAGTAACTGTATAGGCAGTAGTAACGGGAGGATTAGCAACAGGGTCTTTTATGTTTGGATTACTTAAATAAAAATTTGGCGACCAGGTATACTGGTATAAATTTCCATTGTTGCCATTTAACCGTACAGATTGGCTTTTGCATATGTTTTCGTTTGGAGGGGCAATAAAGGTTACCGGGGTTCTTATAGCTACATTAATGGTATCAATGGATTTACACCCGTTTGCACCAGTGCCAGTTACATACAGGGTATGTGAGGCCGGGGCTATGTATTGCGGATTTGCAATGGTTGAATCACTCACATATATTCCGGGGCTCCAGTTATAACTAACTGCCCCCGTCGTTATTAATATGAGGTTTGTTGTTTGGCAGATCGAAGTATCCTCCAGGGTTTTTACAACCGGGTTTTTATTGATCGTAATGGTTACAGAATCTATAGCACTGCAGCCTATGCCATTGGTTAAAGTAAGGTAAAATTTTGTGGTAGCATCAATGGTTGCAACAGGATCTTGTAATGAACTATTATTTAGCACAGATGCCGGTGACCAGGAATAGGTATTCCCTGTGCCGTTACCGTACAATGGAATGGAGACAAACCTGCCCGCACATAAAGCAGAATCGGCGCCTGCATCGGCAGTCATAGGCCCTGCTGTATTTATCGTTGTAATGATACTGTCGGTACACCCATTGAGATCAGTAACTACAAGCTTCACATCATAGTTGCCCATTGCATTATAATTATGAATAGCATTTTGTGTACTGGCAGTCCCCCCATCACCAAAGTCCCAGCTCCAGGATACGATCGGAAATGCATTGGTGAATCCAAATCCATTGAACTGGATATTATTGCAGTAATTGACACTATGCATCATCCTTACAGAATCAATATTTGGTTTAAAAGGAATAGTATCCCATGGCAGACTTAAGTCAAATAATGCAATACCATCACTTCCTGCTGTTGCCCCCCATGCATTATTTGCATCCTGCTGTATTACTCCATTAACACCACCGGTAGATACTGGAGTAGTATTAACCGGAAAGGAACTACCGGTAAGAAATGTTACACCCCCGCCACCACCGCCGCCGGGGCCTGCCCTCCCTCCGGGGGTAATTGATCCATATGTATCAGCACCCTTGCCCCCCTTTGTTTCTAAGATAAGATTGCCGGTGATACTGGTATAACTTAAAACAATAGTACCACCGGCACCTCCTGCACCGCTGCCATCATTGCAATTTGATGCCCCACAAATACCGGCATCATCACCATTTGCATGAATAAGTTCTTCAAACATTTCAAGTGCTTCTGTTATTATGATAATGATACCACCGCCATTACCGCCGCCCGGTACCGTTACACCGGCATT
>JBKJMZ010000167.1:0-2530 GCA_046596255.1 Ferruginibacter sp.
ATGGCTCAAGTATCTGGTTTTGCCTATTGCTTGGTTAGGTGTTCCCATCAAACAGTTCATTGTTCGTAATGTTGGGCGGGGTACGCCGAATGTGGAGAGGGATACTAAGGATAGCGAGGGCGAAGGCTAATAAATAATAATCTATTTAGCTTTCAACCATTCATTGGCTGGAGCAAGTATGCAGGATAGATTTTTGTGTGGTAAGCGTACTTGTGCCTTGTAAAATATTTTTGAGTTTAAAGTTTAGCTACTTTAGGTTTATAAAATATTATATGGCACAAGTACGCCACGCCATAAGCCTGCCCTGTATACTTGCCTTTACTTTGATTTCAGAATAATTCTTAGTAATTTTTTCAAAAGGAAAAGCAGAGGTGAACTAACATATCTGCTAAGCTTGCGGCTTATCTGGCGCATTAGTCCTCTGCCTATCCTTTTGTTAATTGGTTGAAAGCATCAAATAGAATGTTAGACTTTCAGGTCTATTAAAGGCTTTAATGCACTTCAACTTTTATTGTTTTTCCTTAAATCAAAATTTATGAAAAAGTATTTAACTACTGTAGGTATTGATGTATCAAAATCTAAGTTAGATGTTCGCTTTGTATTTGAGCCTGCCAATACAGAACATCCACATTTCATTGTTAGCAACAATGAAAAAGGCATCAAGGAAATTATTTCCTTATTAAAGAAACAAAAGGTACACCCCGATGCTGCCTTATTTTGTTTCGAAAATACTGGCTTGTATAGCATGCCTTTGGCTATCTACTTCAGCAAACAGCAATTGGATTATTGGGAAATTTCTGCAGTGGAGATTAAAAGATCCAAGGGAATATCCAGGGGCAAGAGCGACAAAGTCGATGCAAAAGACATTGCATTTTATGCTGCTACCCACAGTCATAAACTTAAGCTTAGTCAAATACCTGAACAGGATATTCTTAAGCTGCAACTGCTTTTCAGCGAAAGGGAGAAGTTATTAAAAGCAATACATGCTGTGGAAGCATCTGTGGAAGTCACTGGTTTTCTATCTAAAGAAATTACAAGCGAAGTAATGACTATTAATAAAAAAGTGGTAGCACAACTAAAAGCTTCTCTTAAAAAAATTGATGCGGCTATTATAGTGATTGTAAAAAGTAATAAGAAGATTAAAGATTGCTTTCAATTGGCTACCTCTGTGCCCGGAGTAGGTAAGCAGTCAGCTTTATACCTCATTATAAAAACAAGATGCTTTACCCGGTTTAAGAACTGGCGAAAGCTAGCTTGTTATGCAGGCGTTGCTCCTTTTGAATACAGTTCGGGTAGTAGTATAAAAGGTAAAACTAAAGTAAGCCACCTTGCAGACAAAAAAATGAAATCATTGTTAAATATGGCTGCGCTAAGTGCTAAAAGAATTGATAAAGAGATAAGTGATTATTATGTTCGTAAAACTGCTGAAGGTAAAAATCCAATGTTGGTAATGAATGCCATCAGGTGTAAAATATTAAGTCGGGTCTTTGCCGTAATAAATAGGCAAACCCCGTTTGTAAATACACAAAAATTTGCAGCTTAATTATTTGGTTTTTGACATAGAATGCGCCAGTAGGGAGCCAGTAGGGAGAAACTGCATAATTATAGTTTTCGTCTTTGTCAATAAATGGGGGATGTCGCAAAATTTTTGAAGTCTTCGCCTTTTGCCTACTAATGTTGAGCGATGTTTTTCCCGCCCTAACAAATGCTGCTATATTGTTACTGCCGATTGCTGCAATGTCAAGCGCACTTGCACAAAACCCATTGTTGTGTGCCGTATTTATTTTGAGGCAACCATTGGTGCTTTTTTAATCCACTCAGTTGATGTGATTTGTTCTACCATAAATTTTCCTAAATCTTCTAGCATTATAGTTGTGCCAGGCATTTGTTTATCGCTTGCTAGGATCTTTCCGGTTCCATGTTTTTTAGAAATCATTGCAGCACGGACAAATGTCCATGAAATTTCATTGTCATTTATAATAATGGGTTGTATAGCTTCCTGTGCCTGCTTCATTTGTCTAAAAATAAGACTAACAAATACCTTCATTATTCTTCTTTTTAAATCGAGCTTTTCGGTCGGAAGGTTCATAACTGCACCTGAAATATTTATTAATCTATTTATCCCAAGTTTTTTCATCTTCTCAGTTAATATGTTACCGATAAGTCGAAATTTATTATATTGGTCAGGCTCTTTTACTCCACCTGCTGCGTTAATAATAACAGTACTTCCTTGAAGGGCTTGTTCGACAGATAAGCTATCAAGCAAATCGCCTTTAATGATGATCACTTTCTCTTTTAAGTCACCAAGTTTGTCTGGTGATCTAACCAAAACTTTTACTTGATAACCTTTGCTCAAAGCTTCTCTGAGAGTAGCTTTTCCAACTTGTCCGCTTGCTCCTAAAATAGTTATCTGCATTTCGTTTAAGTTTAATGTTTGAATATTCGTAAGTAAATACATTCAATTTCATATGGCACACAACGGGCAGGGCTTTGTGCAGGTGTGGAATTAGAATTCCGTCCAGCCCGGAAC
>JBKJMZ010000017.1:0-18887 GCA_046596255.1 Ferruginibacter sp.
GCTGCATAATCTCCACAATGCGAAATGGAAAAGTGAAAAGGATCTTCTTCTAAAAAAGGCTTTTTAGTATCTGCTATCCTGATCAGTTCTACCGGAAAATCAGGATACATTTCTTTAAGCAATAGGCGGCCTGCAAGGTGTTGCAGCCGTTTATGCCAGTGCCTGATCTCCCGTTGCACCGGAACAGATACCAGGAAAAAATCTTCATCTTCCCTAATATGCCACACCCCAATTTTTGTAGTTGCGTTAATATTTTGTTGATAAACCAAAGGCATAAATCTATTTTAGATTTTTGATTGCAGATTTTTGATTGAATATTTGCGGATCAGGTATTTTTACACAAATTAACTATTCAAAAGATAACCCACTTAATAAATTAAAAATGATTTTAAGCGACACAAGAATTTTAGAAGAAATTGGAAAAGGCAGCATCAAAATTGTACCCTACGACAGGGAATGCCTGGGCAGTAATAGTTATGATGTGCATTTGGGAAAACACCTGGCACGCTATGTAAATAAAGAACTGGATGCTAAGGCACATAATACTATTGAACATTTCGACATACCGGAAGAAGGCATTGTTCTATACCCCCATGAATTTTACCTGGGCGTTACCGATGAGTATACCG
Organism: Ferruginibacter sp.; assembly: GCA_046596255.1. Classification (GTDB taxonomy): domain Bacteria; phylum Bacteroidota; class Bacteroidia; order Chitinophagales; family Chitinophagaceae; genus Ferruginibacter. The sequence continues at coordinate 630 of JBKJMZ010000017.1, forward strand.
AAACACATGCACACGTACCTTTTTTGGAAGGCAAATCAAGTACAGGCCGACTGGGGATTGATATACATGCTACTGCCGGTAAGGGTGATGTAGGCTTTTGTGGTAACTGGACCCTTGAAATTTCTGTGAAGCAACCCGTGAAAGTGTATGCAGGAATGCCCATCGGGCAACTTATCTATTTCCCGGTTGATGGAGAGATAGAAGTGAAATACAACGAAAAGAAAAGTGCCAAATACAGTGGCCAGCACAACAAGCCTGTAGAGAGTATGATGTGGAAGAATAAGTTTTAGGGAGATAAAATATTGCGTATTTTGTCTTGAAATTAACCTTATGATAATTACCCGTTTCCGCTCTTACTTAACGCTCCGGTTATTTTGTTTATTTATTTTAGGACTCAGTTCGCAGGCCCATGCCCAGTTACAACCTGCCCTGGCAGATTCATTTTATAATTTCATCAACGCCAACCGCACAAGGGCTTCTGTATTCATAAACCGCAACGACACCGCCATTGCAAGGTTGAATGAGAACCAGTTAATGCCGCTGGCCGGCACAGTAAAATTGCTTATTGCCATCGAATTTGCCCAGCAGTCAACCCATGAGATGATTAACGAGAACAGTTATGCAAAGCTGGAAGATGTTGAGAAATTTCATATGCCTTTGATTGATAGTGCGGCTTATGCTTCCTGGCTTGCCTATCTTAAAACCCATAACGATATAAAGGATGGCAGTGTAAAATTGGTTGACATTGCCCGGGGCATGATGATGTTTGACTGTAACGCCAATGCTGATTACCTGATGGATATTTTAGGCTTTGATAATGTGAAGGATAATATCACGCTGTTCAAATTAGAAAAGCATACTGCCATTTATCCCTTTGGTGGCTCTATGTTCATTTACCAGCTTCCCAAAAAAACTTCGGAAGATAAACTGATAAAAGCCCTGGCCAAATACTCAGATAAGAAATACAGTATGGAAGCTTATTATTATCATACCGACATAAAGGAAGACAGCAGTTTTAAAGCAACCTTTAAACCCGAACAGTTTACCGCAAAAATGCAGAAAATGTGGAGCGATAACCTGCCTGCATCTACTACCAAAGAATATGTATCCGTGCTTCAGTCATTAAATAACAGGGAAGTTTTAGATGAAGATGTTTATTTCCCGATCAGCGAAGTGATAGAATACCCGATGGAGAATGCGGCGTATCAAAAAAAGTTCAAGTATTTTGGAATGGCAGGAGGCAGCAGTGCTTATGTGCTTACCCATGCCGCCTATTTTACCATGAAGGATGGAACCCGCATGGAATGGGCTATTTTCCTCAACAACCTGAACATTGCCGAAAAGAAAAAAATGGAGGAATGGCTTGTACATTTTAAAGAGCAGTTCATTAACGACCCGGCCTTTAGAAGTAGAATTAGATTTTAATTAAGCTGCCATATACTGAAATTCAATACTGAAGCAAAACTTACCCAACAGATATAAGGTACCAGGAGCCATGCTGCCGTTGAAGATATTTTACCAAACCAGATAATGGTAAGGAGTATCATTAACCATAGCAACAATATTTCGGCAAATGCCCAGCCCGGCTCCTGCATTTTAAAGAAAATAAATGACCAGCAAAAATTAAGTGCAAGCTGAACTGCAAATAAGATAATGGCAGTTTTTTTTAATTGCTTATCTGCTGCCACTTTCCAAACTAAATATAAAGCAATACCCATCATGATATAGAGGATCGTCCATACGGGCCCAAATATCCAGTTCGGCGGATTAAAAGCAGGCTTAACTGCACTTACATACCAGCCTTTTACCCCGGAAGCGGTAAACAATCCGGAAATTGCTCCTACAAGCAGCGGAATAAGTATTGAAATAACAAGTTTCATATTTTTTTTAATGAGCCTTTTTAATATCAAAAATTATATAACACTTAAGAAGGAAGGTAGTTCAAATTTACCGCTTCATTTAGGTGCAATTATATTTTGTTGTATTTTTTATAATAGGCAATTATAAAACCTGTAACCTCATCATAACTTAAAACACCCTGTGGCTGTTGATTTCTTACTAAATAGATACCGTATACCCACTTAAAGATGGGCTCCAGCGGACTTTTATATTTTTTATTAAATGCTCTCCATTCTTTTAAATCTTCTTTTACCTCAGGCAATAATTTTTTTCCATATTCCTTTGCTGCAGTAGAATCAGTTCCATGCAGGTTGCGGTTGCTGTACATGTACAGGTCAAGGTAAACAGAATACAATACCGATGAATCCTGCGAAGCTGTTGCAGCAAGGTAACCAACAAAATTGGCCTCCATTTCCCGGGCATAACCTAACTGGTGAGCCACTTCATGGCAGGTGGTAAAAGATTGCAGGAACTTTGGTACCAGGGTATTCACCTGTGCCTCGCCGGTAAATGGATTGTAATAGCCGGTAAATCCTAAATAATTTCCTAACCAGCTCCATAAAGATGGTTTGATTGAAACAGGTTTATACTTCAGAAAAGGATAAGCAATTTGTGCATGCTGGTAAACGGTATCCACTTTTGCAAATAATTGCCGGTTGGATGGATATTTAAAACCGTTGTTGAGGAGGGAAAGTTTGCAGGCATTGGTCTTCTCCACCAACAAGGCATTGACGAGCTTTACATCTTCCTGTGTGTACTTGCCCATATGCAGATTTAACTGGCTTGCAATACCTTTCCGGTTATAATTTATGCCCCACAAAACATTAAACAGGAGATAAATCACCAGCAGGATATTGAACATTTTGGCAATACCCGTTGCAAAACTTTGGCGGCTCACCCTTTTATTGAAAATTGACCTTATACCCTTCCCTATTTTCCACCCAATCCATATGATGACAGCTCCATATAAGAGATCGCCAAAGCTGAAAGGAAGCCAGCCAAACAGGTATCTTAAAAACCTGCCAATTGCAGGGTAAATACCGGTTGCATATTGGCTTTCTGCCCATGCTGCATTACCCGAATAAAAATGTATAAATAAGGCAATGACAACTAAAACAAGCGTAAAAACTAAGGATTTACTGATTTTCATATCTCTTTCAAAAATAATCAATAGCTGAGCAGCAGATAAAATCTATTTTTGAACCTTAAAATTGCAAATATTACCTTACCTTTGCCGTCCTTTAAACCATACGTATGGCGACTAAACGGACATTTGAGATAGCATTTGTAGGGTTAAAGCAGGGAGTTCATGAGTTTAATTACGTAGTGGATGATAAGTTCTTTGTTGAAAAAGGCAATCCTGATTTTACCAACTGCCAGGCAAATATAAAATTGGTAGTGGATAAGAAAAGCAGTTTTATGCTGCTTAAGTTCGAGATCGGTGGTAAGGCAGATATAACCTGCGACCGTTGTGGAAATCCGCTGGCAATGGATATCTGGGATGAGTTTAACATGCTGGTAAAGCTGGTGGAGAACCCGGATGAGATGAATGCACAGGAAGAAAACCCGGATGTATATTTTATTTCCAGGACCGAGAGCCATATTGATGTGAGCAACTGGATATATGAATTTGTACTGCTGAGTTTTCCCATACAGAAAATGTGCAGCGAAGAAGAGATGGGTGGGGCCCAATGTAATAAGGAAGTGCTGGAAAAGTTGAAGGCTATGAAAGTGAAGGAAGAAGAGAACAATGCCAATCAATTGTGGAAAGGACTGGAGCAGTTCAAAAAAACAAAGAAAGAAAAAAGCAAAAAATAACCATTAAAAATTAAAACGAAGCGATATGCCAAATCCAAAAAGGCGCCACTCACAACAACGCAGTGCAAAAAGAAGAACTCATTATAAGGCGAGTGAGCCAACTTTAAGTGTTGATAAAACAACCGGCGAAACACATGTACGTCATCGTGCCCATGTAAGTGAAGGAAAATTATTTTACAAAGGAAAAGTTGTAGCAGAGAAAGCTCCGCTGAAAGCATAATATTTTTCAAAGTATCAATTCTAATTCCGAAATTCGATGTAAAGAGTTTCAGAATTAGAATTTTGCATTTATAGGAATTGATCTTTTTCAGCAATCAGCTATAAGGATTTTCCGATTGCTATTTTCAAAAGTCTGTTAGCCTGAGCTTGTCGAAGGCGGAATTTTAGAAAGGACCAGGTTTGACAGGCCTGTCTGCCCACAAACGCAGGCTCACCCTGACAGCCCTCTAATTAATTGTTTGCTCGTGGATGCTTTGTTAAATTAAAAGTTAGTGCAATGAATATAGCGCTGGATATGATGGGTGGCGACTTTGCTCCGCTGGAAGCTGTGAAAGGAGCCGCAGAATTTTTAAGCAACAGCAGCACTGATATACAACTAACTTTAATTGGCGATGAAGCACAAATAAATACTCACCTCAGCAGCTATCCCATTCCGCAAGAGAAATACAGCATCGTTCATGCTGATGAAGTAATTGAAATGAACGAACACCCCACCAAAGCACTTAAAGAAAAACAACGATCATCCATTGCTATAGGTTTCCAGTTACTGGCAACAGGTAAAACCGATGCTTTTATCAGCGCAGGTAATACCGGGGCTATGATGGTAGGCGCATTATTCAGCATCAAAGCCATTGAAGGTGTGCTGCGGCCAACCATTGGTGCCTATATGCCAAGGGAAGATGGCACACTTGGTTTATTGGTTGATGTTGGCCTTAATGCTGATTGTAAACCGGAGAATCTTAACCAGTTTGCCGTATTGGGTTCCCTGTTTGCAAAGCATATCCTCAATTTTACAGACCCCAAAGTGGGACTTGTAAATCTTGGCGAAGAAGAAGGCAAAGGCAATATCCTGGCGCAGGCCACCTATCCCCTGCTTGCAGCAAATACACAGGTGAATTTTGTTGGCAATATAGAAGGCCGTGATATCTTAATGAATAAGGCCGATGTTTTTATTTGCGATGGATTTACAGGCAACGTGATATTAAAGATGGCAGAAAGCATATACGATATTGCCAAACGCCGCAATATTGATGATGAGCATTTTAACCGCTTTAATTTTGAACAATATGGCGGTGTTCCTGTGCTTGGCGTTTCCAAGCCGGTCATCATCGGCCACGGCATCTCTCATTCCATGGCTTTTAAGAATATGATCCGCATTGCACAGCGCATGCTGGAAACAGACCTGCTTGGCAAGATCAAAGATAGTTTTGTGAGACAGGAATAAGGTCTGCTATATAGCTTTATTAAAACTAACTTATAAATTTTACCAGTCATGCTAAAACTTGCTGAATCATCAGGAATTATAGTTTATGAGAACGGTAATAATTTATATATTACCAAAAAGCCTGCACAATGGACAAGCACTTTTCTTTTTGTGACAGGGTTGATTGCCTTTATTCTTTTAGTAAATGGTTTCCTCCAATTATTTATTTTAGAGATCCCTCAGGTTTCTTCCACCCTCGGCATTGTGCTGCTGGGCCTTGGTATTTTAGCTGCCTTTATTTTTTGGCGGGTACTGGCATACAGAAAAAAAATAAGCACCATCCCCGTAGATGAACTGAACTGCATCTGCATTATTGACCTTGCTGCCAATAACCTGCTCAACGGGCAGCAACATATACTTGCACCGCTCTCTACCGTACAACTGCATCGTAAAATGCAAATAACATCAAGTTCACCAAGCCTGCTGTTAAAATGGAATAACAATAGTCTGATACTTGTTGAGGGTAATCCTTTTTCGGGTGGCATTGCTGCTGTAGAAAAAGCTTTAATTTCGAAAGGAATAAAAAAGGAATGATCTCATGAGATATAACATTGTACTTTTTCTTAGCCTGTTTTGTGTGAATGCATTTTGCCAAAATCCAGGTCACTATACAGTTCCTGATTCAATTAAAGCTGTTGGATTTTATGCTGAACTAAAAATTCCGGAAACTATGAGGGCTGATAGAATTTCAGCCAATTCTGCCAGCGTGCATTTGAGATATGAAAAGGAACAAAAAATAATATTTTTCCGCTTCTTCCCTCAAAAACAGGGACCTATTGTAGTTGGCAAAGATGTTTATGCACGTGAGGATGGCATGAGCAATGCCTGGAACTATAACTGGAAGCACAATGAAACTTATCCCCTGATGATCCTAACGGCCAGCGATTCTGCTACACACAAAACATTGTACTCAGGGTATATCTTTTTGCCAGATGAAAAGAAATGGAAACTGGTTTCAACATTCAGCTACTCGGATACGGTTAGCCTTAGATCTACGTCTGGAAACTTCAAGGGGTTATCCACCAACCGCTGGCTCCTCCGCAGCAACGGAACCTGGAAAGCACTTGATTCGCAAACCACTAAACCACCGGTACTACGCCATATGAGTAATCTCGACAGCCTGTACCAACAAAAGCTGGAAGAAGATCTGCTCCGGAGCAAACTCCCGAAGGACAGTGTAAGTTATGAAGATGGCGTTTTTTATCAATCACTGAAAGAAGGTACAGGAAGACCAGTAAAAGTTACCGACACGCTTACAGTACATTACAAAGGCTCACTTTACAGTGATGGCAGTGTATTTGATCAAACCAAAGAAAAGCCTGCAACATTTCCACTGGAAAGGTTAATAAAAGGTTGGCAGGTCGGCCTGGTGCATTGTAAAGTAGGTGGAAAAATGAGGTTGTTCATTACTTCCGGAAGTGCTTATGGCATCCGCACCCGTTCAGCCAACATTCCCCCAAATAGTATATTGGTATTTGATATTGAAGTGCTGGATGCCAAAGAAAAAATAATAAAGTAGCGGAGGCTCCACTACAAAGTTTGTACATGAAAGGCAATTTCTCAACATGGTGCATAGGGGCTGCTATCCCCGAGTTTAGAAAGGCATAAAAATTGCATACAGATAAGAGAATGTACTCAGTAAGACCAGTTACCCCTGCCTGCTTACCTATTCACGAAAAAAAATAATTTAAGTGCTGAACTAAAATGAAAGGATATGCTGGCAGCAAATAACGATCTTTTCTACACAAGGTTACCCATCAATGAAATTTCTATAAGCGATCTTTTTTCTGAAGAACACCTGTTTTTTAAAATCCCGGCAAACTGGCATGTACTCATCACTGATGTAAAGAATTCCACTGCAGCAATCAATAATGGTCTTCATGAAACGATCAACCTGGTTGCCACGGGCAGTATTGTTGCCCTGCTGAATATTGCTTATAAAGCAAATATCAGCTTCCCATTCTTTTTTGGGGGCGATGGCGCCACATTCATTATTCCGCCAATACTGCTGCAGCCTGCTATGGGTGCATTGCTACAGCACCAGGAAAACATAAAAAATAATTATGGCCTTGAACTTAGGGTGGGCCATGTACCGGTAGCCGATATCTATGATCAAAAACAGGTACTCAGGATCAGTAAATTAAAAACTTCTGAACTTTTTGCTATTCCAGTACTGATCGGGGAAGGTTTGGTGTATGCAGAGAAAAAGATAAAGGCCGAAGATTATATAAATGAGCCACAACCCGCCGCAGAAGGTGAGCTGGACCTTAGCGGTATGCAATGCCGTTGGGACAGGATAAAACCTCCTGAAAATTCTTTTGAAGTTGTCAGTTTACTGGTTACGGCACGTGAAGGAACCAAACAATCGGCTGTTTTTAAAAAAGTAATGGATTCCCTGGATAAGATATATGGTGAGCCGCAGGTGCGCAAGCCTATAACCACTTCGAGGCTGAAGCTTAAAGCCACACTGGCCAGGATTAGTTTTGAAATGAGGGCCAGAATGGGAGGCTTCCGGCCTTTACTCATCCTTGTTAACTGGATGAGGACAATGCTTGGCTTCTTTTATTTCAAGACCAGGAAAGGAAAGGTTTATCTCAATAACCTGGTAGATATGTCGGATACGCTGGTAATTGATGGAAGGATTAATACAGTTATATGCGGCACTGCAATGCAAAGAGAATTACTGGAAACTGCCTTAAATAAAATTGAAAGTAAGGGAGATATCTGGTATGGATTATGTGTGAGCCAGGAATCTATCATGTCGTGTTATGTACGTAATATGAACGACCGCCATGTACATTTTGTAGATGGCGCAGACGGCGGATATACCAGGGCTGCAGGTATGCTTAAGAAAAAAATGATGACTGTGTAATTCTTAACGGTAACAGGCCTGGTAAAAAAATCAAGTGAGGCGATCAGGATTACCGCGGCAGATACCACAGTGAAAATCTCTGCCGCAGAGCTGAGCTTTCAATCAAAAGAAATGCAGGGTGTAACTGTTGCAACCCAAAAACCATTTACCTACGGGTAGATGTTTTTTTTATTGCCGCCCTAATTGTTTAAAGCATACTTTGCTGTGACCATAATTTTTTGTTCCTTTAATACCTATGAAAGCGATCATCTACTACAAATACGGTGGCCCTGAAGTACTGCAACTGCAGGAAATTGAAAAACCTGCTCCAACCGATGACGAAGTGTTGGTGAGGGTTCATGCAGCATCCCTCAATGACTGGGATTGGGGACTGCTGCATGGCGACTTCATTAACCGCATTTTAAACGGCATGAGGAAACCGAAAATAAAAATACTTGGCTCTGATATTTCGGGAAAAATTGAAGCCGTTGGTAAAAACATCACCCGATTTAAAATTGGCGATGAAGTGTATGGTGACTTGAGCGGCCGCTGGGGCGGCTTTGCGGAGTACACCTGTGCTCCTGAAAAAGCATTGGCACTGAAGCCCGCCGGTATGAGTTTTGAGCAGGCTGCAGCCATACCACAGGCGGCTATGCTTGCGGTGCAGGGCCTGATCGATAAGGGAAATATAAAAGCCGGACAAAAACTGCTGATCAATGGTGCCGGTGGGGGTGTTGGTACTTTTGGGATGCAGATCGCCAAATTATACGGCGTGGAAGTAACCGGTGTTGACAGCAGCAGTAAACTGGATATGATGCGTTCACTGGGCTTTGATCATGTGATCGATTATGCCCAGGAAGATTTTACAAAAAATGGAAAGCGTTATGACCTTATCCTTGATGTAAAAACAAACCGCCCGATGTTTGCCTATACCCGGGCATTAAACCCAAATGGAATTTATGTTACGGTGGGAGGTTCGCTGAGCCGGCTTTTACAGGCTTTGGTATTAGCACCATGGATATCGGTGATGCATAAAAAAAGAATAAGCATCGTTAATCTTAAAACAAACAAAGATCTGGATTATATGAATGAACTTTTTGAAGCCGGCAAAATAAAAGCCGTGATTGACGGGCCATATAAACTTGAAGAACTTCCAGCAGTATTCAGGATATTTGGTAAAGCAGCGCATAAGGGAAAACTGGTCATAAAGATGTGAGAAATTAGTCCTCGCAATAATCATTTACAATTAAATAAAAAATTATCCAACATAATAACGGGATCAAAAAAGCGGATATCAAGCAGAGATAATTTTTTAACTGGTCAATAATTATGATGACTTCTAAAGTTGATTTTTATTTTACAAAGGCCAAATGGCAGAAAGAGCTGGAGCAATTGAGAATGATTGTTCTTGACTGTGGGCTAACCGAAGAATTGAAATGGGGTGTGCCCTGTTATATGTTCGGGGATAACAATATCGTGTTGATCCATGTATTCAAAGAATACTGTGCGCTTTTATTTTTCAAGGGCGCCCTGTTACATGATGCCCAGGATATCCTGGTACAGCAAACAAAAAATGTACAGTCGGCAAGGCAGATCAGGTTCACCAATGTGTACGAAATAGCGAAACTGAAACGGGTACTTAAAGCTTATATCTATGAGGCCATTGAAGTGGAGAAAGCCGGGCTGAAAGTAGATCTTAAAAAAACAGCGTCATACCCTATACCTGAAGAATTTCAAAAAAAATTAGACAACAGCGCTACCCTGAAAAAAGCTTTTTATGCATTAACCCCGGGACGGCAAAGAGCATACCTGCTACATTTTGCTGCAGCCAAACAATCAACAACCCGGCAGGCACGGGTTGAAAAGTACATGCCGCAGATCATAAAAGGAAAAGGATTAAATGATCTCTAGCTGACTGACATTTACCTGCTTTCAACTTTATTAAATAGGTTTGTATTTAAATGATCACTTTCACTGCTCCCATACAAAAATTCAGCAAGCAAGGCGAAAAGACCGGCTGGACCTATATTGTAGTACCCGACAAGATCTCAAAAAAATTAAATCCCGGTGTAAAAAAATCTTACCGGGTTAAAGGCAAGCTTGATGATCATCCTATTGAGAAGACCGCACTGATACCCATGGGCGAAGGAGATTTTATCCTGCCTATAAATGCTGCAATAAGAAAAGCTACAGGCAAACGTTTTGGGGCTACCTTAAAAGTGCAGCTCATACTGGATGAGTCGCCCATCCTGCCACCGGCAGCATTACTGGAATGCCTGCAGGATGAACCGGAAGCATTGAAACATTTTAACAGCCTGCCCCCCGGGCATCGTAATTATTTTACCAAATGGATAGAATCCGCAAAAACAGAACCCACCAAAACAAAACGGATAGCCCTGGTGATAAAGACCATGGTACGCAAAATGGATTTTGGAGCTATGCTCAGGGAGGAAAGGGATGAAAGAAAGATGTTGGGACGGTAAGCCAATACAGGATTCTGGATACTGGATACTGGTTGGAGTTCAATTCTTTAAAAGCTTTTCCATAATTCAGAGTCTATCCAGTATTTAGTATCCAGTATCAAGTTCTCGTTCTACTTAAGCAAAATGCTGGACCCCTTCAGGTTATATTTTTTACCCGTCCTGATATCGGTATAAACAAGAATCCACACATAGGTGCCCATATCTGCAGGCTGGCCTTTAAATCTTCCATCCCATCTTTTGGTCCAGTCACGTGTTTCAAAAATGAGCTGCCCTACCCTGTTATACACCCTAAACAAAAGATCGGTTGCCTTGTATGCATTCAAGGGATATAAAAAGTCATTCAGGCCGTCGCGGTTTGGGGTAAAGGCATTGGGTACTGCTATATAACAACTATTGGGCACAGTTATCTTTTGTACAGCAGTATCAAAACAGCCATAATTATTCTGTACGATCAATCTTGGAAAAACATCCCTGGTAACCGTGGGCACCATATAAGCCTGTGCTGACGGTGTTTGCGAATTACTGGTTATCCCATTTCCAAAATCCCAGTACCAGCTTACAATATTCCCGATGCTTTTATCCTGGAAAGAGGCCAACTCATTAGGGCAAACAATAGTCGTTGCTTCAAAAGCTGCGTTGAGTTCATTATCTAAAAATATAGGAACAAAAGCGCTGGTATCCCTGCACACACCGTTAGATACAATAAGCTGTGTTCGCTTTTGTCCAAAGCTTGCATAAAATATGGTTGGGTTTTGCTGGTTGCTGGTACGCAGGTTATCAAAATTCCATTTCCATACATTCACTTCGTTTCGGCCGTCGTGGATATAATTTACAGTGTCACGCACACAACCATATTTGATAGTGTAGTTAAAATCAGCATTCACCGTATCCTTTGTATTAAAGTTTATAGTGGCTCCAAAAGGTGTTTGTTGATTACATTCGTCAATAATAGTATTGCCATCGGTGCCTGTAACCAATTGTATTTGGTAAGTTCCTTTGGTTTGTATGGGTGCAGATAATTTTACTTTGATGATAGGTGTGTTACCATCTGCATTGCAATTGCCTGTGGCACCAATAACAGTGACCGGTGCAGAACCGGAGATCATGGTCACAATAAAATCGCTGCCATCTGCTGCAATACTGCTACAGTCTATATTTTTCCTGAAAACTAACTGTAATTCATCCGGTGCACAGCCTAATTTAGAAAGACTATCCATGGGTGTTGGTATCAGTGGATAAACAACCAGTGGAATATTTTCTCCAACCGGGATTTCCCTGTCGCAATTATCTCTTATTGTATTGCCATCGGTTCCGTTACGGACATTGATGGTATAGTTGCCGGGAGGCAACGGCGCATCTAATGAAAGGATCAAAGAATCCATATCAAACCCATTGCCACAACCAAAACCAGTAGCTGAAATTACATTGGCAAGCGGAGGGGTTATAGTAAACTCCGAGCCGGATGCCGTAAGGCTGATGCACTTCATTCTTTTATTAAGTTTGATCGTGGCTTGTGTACCATCACAGGCAGCTCTTGCATTATCCAGGTGTGGTTCTTTGGGATCGGTGATATTGGCAGTGCCACCGGTAAATGAAAGATTATACCCGGTTGTACTCCTGGTCCAGTTAGTAACCATAAGCAAATACTCATGTCCGATGATGAGATTGGGCATGGCATTGAAAGGAGAATTACCATTGGCTGACCCTTCACAATGCACATTGCCTGCAGCCCCGGCCTTGCAACCGGTTGGAGATTCAGGAAAGGGTGCAGGTCCGCTACCTGCCCCATACAAATTTATGGAAATGGCTAATGATGAATTGGAAAACACCTCGTTTGGATTACGCCCCGTGACATCAAACAGTACCCAATCATAATCATCTGAACTTGAAATGCCACTTATCAGGAATCCCAATGACCCGGATTGGTAACAAGTAAATTTATACCAAAAAGAACTGGATGATGTAGCACCAACAGGACAACTGGTTTGTGCCACATTGGGACCGTTACAATTAGTTACCTGGCTCTGGTGAAAAACAGATGTTCCGCAAACAGGGATGGCATTATCGGGTGTCATGCCCGGGAGTACACAGTTCTGGGAATAAGCCTGTATAACCAGCGTGCTGCAGAAGAAAATAAGCGTTAGTAATCTTTTGATCATAAGTGCTGTGAGATTATTACAAAGACCCTTTAGCGGGCAATATTGCTGCAAGCATTAAAAAATGTTTTAACAGGTTTGATGAAAAAATGGGCTGTATTACATAAGGGATATGAGTTATTTTACTTTCGCTTTTATCTCCTGCAATTTAAGCAAAGCTTCAACAGGTGTTAGCCTGTTTATATCCACCGCTTCCAGCAAGGCCCGTATCTCGTCAAAAGTGGCCGTATGTGCATCAAAAATGCTGAGCTGCAGTTTGGGTGCTGATAATTTTTTGATGTTCTCATCAAGGTTTACGCCCTCTGTTCCTTCCCTGCTTTCCTCCAGTTGTTTTAGAATTTCATTGGCCCGGTCGATCAGTTGCGGGGGCATGCCTGCCATACGTGCTACATGAATACCAAAACTGTGTATACTGCCACCGGGTGCAAGCTTACGCAGGAAAATAATTTTATTACCAACTTCCTTATTGGTTACATGGTAGTTTTTAATGCCGGCTAATTTATTCTCCAGTTCATTCAACTCGTGGTAATGCGTAGCAAATAATGTTTTGGGCTGATGCACCGAGTTGTGTAAAAATTCTGCAATGCTCCATGCAATGCTGATACCATCGTATGTGGAAGTACCCCGGCCGATCTCATCCAGTAATATCAGGCTTCGCTTTGTTAGGTTGTTGATGATACTGGCCGTTTCATTCATCTCCACCATAAAAGTACTTTCGCCACCACTTAAATTATCGCTGGCCCCTACCCTGGTAAATATTTTATCTGTCAATGGAATTTTTGCATCGCTGGCCGGCACAAAGCTTCCCATATGCGCCATCAGTGTTATCAATGCTGTTTGGCGAAGAATGGCGCTCTTACCACTCATGTTGGGGCCCGTTAAGATAATGATCTGCTGCGATGAGGGATCTAAATAAATATCATTGGCAATATAAGCTTCCCCAACGGGCAGGTTCCTTTCTATTACCGGGTGGCGGCTGTCCTTAATATCCAGTATAAAATCATCCTGCAGCGCTGGCTTTTTGTATTTGAACTGCAGTGCATTGTTGCCAAAACAGCAAAGGCAATCCAGCACCGCCATTACGTGTCCGTTAACCTGCATGGGCGCAATATAATCCTGCAGCTCGTACAATAATTCTTCGAAGAGTTGCATTTCAATAGCGAGGATCTTATCTTCTGCACCAACGATCTTCTCTTCATACTCTTTTAATTCAGGTGTGATATATCTTTCGGCATTAACCAATGTCTGTTTGCGTATCCAGGTATCCGGTACTTTGGTTTTGTGTACATGGGTCACTTCCAGGTAATAGCCAAAAACATTGTTGAAACTTATTTTTAAGGAACTGATCCCTGTTGCCATGGCTTCCCGTTGTTGTATCTCAACCAGGTAATCTTTACCTCCGCTTGCGATCTTTCTCAATCCATCTAATTCTTCATTGATACCTGCTGCAATTACATTTCCTTTGAACGCAGCTACGGGCGGGTTCTCATTCAGTTCTTTTACGATCTTGTCCAAAATATATTTACAGGGATTAAGTGAATCTCCCAGTCTTTTTAAATATTCATTGGATGATCTTTCGCAAATGCTTTTTATAAATTCAGTTTGCTGCAAACCTTTTGCAATTTGTAAAACCTCTCTGGGATTTACTTTTTTCAGAGGCACTTTACTAACCAGTCTTTCCACATCACCCGCCAATTTAATATGCTGCGTTATTTTATTACGGAGTTCCACTTCCTTAATTAAATATTCAACTGTGTTCAGCCGCTCATTGATCTTTACAATATTGTTCAGCGGCAACACCATCCAGCGTTTTAAAAGTCTTGCACCCATTGCAGATACCGTGTTATCCAAAACTTTTAATAAAGTGTTGCTGCCATCAGCCCCGCCAAATAATTCCAGATTGCGTATGGTAAACCGGTCCATCCACAAATGATCTTCCCTGTCAATTCTTTGTATGGATGTGATATGGCCAAGGTTGGGATGCTCCGTATCTTTTAAATAATGTAACACAGCACCTGCAGCAACAATGCCCATCTGCTGTCCTTCAATTCCAAAACCTTTTAAGCTATGGGTACCAAAATGTTTCAGTAAGCTTTCGGTTGAATAGGCTTCGGCAAATATCCATTCCTCCAATGTGTAGGTGTAGAATTTTGAGCCGAATATTTCTTTAAAATATTTTTGCCGGCTGCGCTGGAAAATAACTTCGGCGGGTTTTAAACTCTGTAATAATTTATCGGCATATTCCTTATCGCCTTCGGCAACAAAAAATTCGCCGGTGCTGATGTCTAAAAATGCAATGCCTATTTTTTCTTCATCAAAATGCAATGCCGCTAAAAAATTATTGCTGTTATGCTCCAGTAATTTATCACTAGTAGCAACGCCGGGGGTAACCAATTCGGTAACGCCACGCTTTACAATGCCTTTCGCCAGTTTGGGATCTTCCAATTGGTCGCAGATAGCAACCCGGTAACCTGCCTTTACCAGTTTGTGTAAATAAGTATCCAGGGCATGGTGCGGAAAGCCGGCCAGTTCCGAGGCATCGGGATTGCCATTATTGCGTTTGGTGAGTGTAATACCTAAAACTGCAGCGGTTGTAATGGCATCCTGGCCGAAGGTCTCATAAAAATCCCCTACCCTGAAAAGCAGAACGGCATCAGGGTAACGGGCCTTGATGGCATTGTGTTGTTGCATTAAAGGAGTTTCAGCAGTTGATTTAGCCATGGGCGACAAAAATAATGAATTGCCATGGCAATTGGAGAGTGAAAACCACAGATAACCACAGATTTTTATCCCAGATTTCGCAGATAATTAGGTGCGTAAACCTCTGCCTGAATGACTCAATGGGGAACTGTAAAGAAAACCAGTAGTTATCTAAATAAGAGGTTCATTCATTGTCCGCTCAGTTTTCCTGCATCTTCACCAACATCTGTTTCAATTCGGTATAATCATCTTTATACAAATCAAGGGATTTCAAGCTATGATAAACGATTTGTCCTTTTTTATCCAATAAAAAGTACTGAGGTACCAGATCCACATCAAAATTTTCTCTCAATTTCTGATCTCCCACGTATGAAGCAATATCACAAGTTTGCAACCAGGGCATCGGATGTTTTCTCAATGCATTCACCCACTTTTCCTTTTCAACATCAATAGAGATTGAAATTACCTGCAGGCCCCTCGTTCTGTATTCTTTTTCAATTTGGGTAAACAGGGGAATGTTTTCTATACATCCTTTACACCAGGATGCCCAGAAACAAATAAGAACATATTTTTTACTAAGAAAGTCGGATGTTGAGATCAATGTGCCATCATTTGTTTTAAAACTAAAATTTGGCATCAGTTTATTTACATGCACTGAACCTTTTTTATCAATTATTTCATATGCATGCCTACCGATAGCTGTATTTTTTAACTCAGCATTAAAAAGCCGGTAAATATTATACAAGCTGTCAGAATCTAATTCCCGTTCGTTTAAAATAGCAGTTACAAAAATGTGTAGAGCGAAAAAATTGTCAGGGTGACTGCGGACAAAGGAGATATTTTTATTAATATAAGCTCTCTTAATATTAAGGTTAAGTATCTTAAGTGAATCTGCTATGGTATTGCCCTGTGTCTTTCGTATAGTATTTATAAACTCAAGTTGATCCAAATAGTATTTATAACTATCACTGATATATTCACTGTAAAATTGCTTTATTTGAAGGAATGGGATGTTATTATATTTTATGAGATTGTTCGTTTGGTCTTTATCAATGTTTTCAATCTCTATAAAAGAAGTATCAGGTTTTATAAAGAAATCAATCGTAGCAGTCCTGCCATCTTTCCAAACCTCAAAAAAAACAAGTTCGTATTCCCGATCAATCTCACCGTAAAATGCAAATTTACCATCAATTATTTCTGACCTGATAGAAGTAAAACCTGTATAACCTTTATATTTACCCAGCAACTTTATATAACCGCCTTCAAATTTTTTATTAATAGTTCCGTTCAAATAAAATTTACCCTGCGCACTTGTCTCAACACAATTTATCAGTTGTATAATAATACTTAAAGAGACAAGTATAATCCTGTTTTTAAAATCACAATAATTGGCAGCCATATAAAAATTTTCATAATGAATATAGCCATAATCAGTTTTCCTGCTTGGTTAATATCTTTTTCCAAAGTCTAGCAATGACGTGCTGCTTTAAATTATAAGTCTGATTCTTTTATATCTGAAGATTTCATCATTGCTTTTTGCAATCCCATTTTGAGAGATTTATTGGTATGTACCGGAACAGATATACGCACTATACTACCTTGTTTAGCATAAATATGGTGGCTACCATTTATTCTTGCAAGATGCCAGCCTTTAATTTCAAGGAGTTTACAAAATTCTTTGCCTGAGAGTGTTTTCATACAGCAATTTCAAAAATCTGGGTATTTTCAGTTTCAGGAAATTCCACATCCACCATCAAACAACCTTCTACAGCTTCGTAAATATTTTGCAATAATTCTTCAAAAGTTTCTCCCTGAGTTGCACAACCGGGTATTGCAGGCACTTCTGCCCAATAACCGCCCTCTTCTGCTTTGTGTACGTGAACTTTAATTTTCATATGCTCTTGTTTGTATAAAGATAAATCAATTTTCCTGCTTGGTCAATATCTCCTTCTTCATCTTTTCCCAAAGACCGTCAAAGCTCTGGTGGTTCTCTTCTTTCCATTTTTTACTAAAGGTTTGGATCTTTGCCATTCGGTCTTCCTTAGTAAGGGCAAAGAATGCGGCAATGGCTTCGGAGTCATAATCAAATGCCAGTTGGTTATAGCGTTCTTTTAATTGTTGTTCCTTACGTATATTGCTGTTGGCAATATCAATTTCCATTTCTTCACGCAGCATTACTTTTTCATCATAGCTGCCCGATGGCAGAATGGTCTTTGCGATTACCGGCATCAGCTCTATCAACATCAATATAAAAACAATAAGGTAGTACCTGAACTGTAATGCAGGATGGTTCTTCAATAAATTGGTGAGCGCTTCTACCCGGGTTAAAAAGCCGTTGTTGAAGTATAAAGCAAAATTGGCTTCTTCTGTTTTTATTTTGTTATCAATGTCTTTTAACGCTGCATCATTACTGTCGAGCCGGGGTTGTATTTGTTTTAATGTGGACTGGTATTCCGCATCTAATTTTTGATATTCATTTCTTTTTGCAATGGCAATATCTTTTATACCGATCTTACCTGAACCACCGCTGCCATCTGTTTCTGCCAGAAAATTTTCTCTTGCTTTATTTACAGCGTCACTTTTAAAATTTAGCTCAGATTTTAATGCTGCAGTTTGTTTTATTAATGCCTCTTTTGGTGTTTTATAAAGTGTTATCAGTTCCTGCTGCTTCAACATTTTCTTTTTCTCATTGTCGAGTGATGTCTGCAATTTAATTTCCTTATCGAACATATACAACACCGCAGGTTGCGCCATAAATGTACCGATGGTTACTGCAAGCACTCCCCTGAATAAAAGCGGCGCAAGTTTTCTTTTATTGAATTTGGTGATGCCTTTGATCAACGCCCTGTCGATGGTAAGAATGATAAA